>JBKCVY010000231.1:0-8477 GCA_046317475.1 Cyanobacteriota bacterium
CCTCTACGTGGTGGACACCAGCTTCATGCCAACAATCGGCGCTGTGAACCCCTCACTCACCGCCATCGCCAACTCCCTACGGGTGGGAGCCGATCTGATCGAACGCTTGCGGGGCTGAGGCCCCGCCCCGCGGGCGACAGAGACAGGAAGGGATGCTGACGGCACAGAGCGCCTGCCGCTCCCTACGTTAATCGTCGGATTTGGGAAACAACGCAACCATGGGCCTGGCCCCGCGTCTGGATCGCTCCCTGGCCCGCTTGCGACGGCGGGCCCTGGTGCCACTGGCCATCCTGGCGGTGCCCTGGGCCCAAGAGCTGATCGATCAGCTGGTGTTTGGCGGTCGCTGGAATATGACCCTGGTGCACCAGGGACCCTGGTGGGGTCTGTTGACGGCGCCCTTCAGCCAAAGCGGCTTCGGCCACCTGATCAGCAATTCCCTCTGGTTCCTGCCCCTCTCTTGGTTGGTGCTGCTGCATGGCAGTCGCGCCTACTGGGCCGTGTGGATGGGCGTGCTGCTGCTGCAGGTGCCCGTGTGGCTGCTCTGGCCCTCCGCCAGCCACGGCCTCTCGGGGGTCGTGTACGGCCTGTTGGGCTATCTGCTGGTGATTGGCTGGCTGGAACAGCGGCCCCTGTCCGTGCTCCTCTCCGTGGGCTGTCTGATGGCCTACGGCGGCCTGCTGCCAGCCCTCTTGCCCTTTTTGAGCCCCCCCGGAGTGAGCTGGATGGGCCATGCCGCGGGGTTTGCCGGCGGCCTGCTGGCCGCCTGGGCTGTGTATCGAGAGTGACCGCCTGGCCCATACGGCTCGACGGACAACCGCCGTTCCGCTATAGGAAGGGAGCCCAGCTCCCTGTCCGCATGCTTTCTTCCCGTTGTTCGCCACTGGTGGCCCTGACCACAGGCGCGTTGCTCCTGATCACCGCCCCGCAAGCCAGCCAAGCCCTGCTGGTGTACTCCGCCACTGGCTCGAGCATCAGCGGCAGCCTGGGGGGCGTGGCGTTCACGGACGCCAACTGGAGCCTGTCGGCCACCGCGGATGAGGCGCTCGCCCAAACCACCACCTTCACCATGGGGCCGGGAACCTTCAACTTGCGGTGGCTGCCGGTCATGCCCCGGCTGAAGATTGAGACGATGGCCAGCGTGCTGGAGGCCGACCTGCTGACCGGGGGCAACTTCCGCTGGCTGGCCCTCTCCGGCCTGTTCCCGGTGCCCCCGTCACCCAAGATCGGCTTCGTTTACACCACGCCCATGTTTCAACCGGAGACGGCTGCAGGGGTGTATGGGGTGACGGGATCGTTCGTGAGCCTCCAATCCCCGATCAGTTTCACGGGGCCTTCCGTGTTTGAAGCCAACACTTACCCCTCTTCGGCGGGGGACCTGGTGATCACCGCCAGCCCCGAGGTGCAGGGCACCTTCCGAGTGGAACACACCCCCGGTCCCTTGCCGGCCATGGCCGCGGTGGGAGCATTTTCCTGGAGTCGCCGCCTGCGGGCGCGCCTTGGGCGCCGTGCCGGGTGAGGGGTGATCAGGGAGGGGCCCTGCCGGGGACAGGGCCCTGTTCAATTGCAGCCCTCCACGGACACGCGGTAGCTGAAGCCCGTGGAGCCCGGCATGGCGCTGGAGCCAACGCGAACGTTCACTTTGCTCGTGCGTTTGCCGGGCACGGCGGGGAACGGTCCAAGGGCGCGGCGCTGTTGGGGATCCAAGGTGAGGTTGTCATTCACGACTTGCAAGTTGCTGCCATCGGTGAAGCGCAGAAACACCGCCAGGGGGAAGGTGCCACGGCCAGTGGACACCGACTGGAAATTGACGCGGTAGCTGCGGAAGGAACGATCCACGACGAAATCGGTGTTCCAGTTGGTGCTGCCCACGAGGCGGTCCGGGCTGATGCGCTTCTGCACCGTCGGTTCGCCACCCCCACCGATGGGCAGAAGGAAGCGGCACTGGGCCTGGGCAGCGCCAGGAGCCACCAGCAGGAGCAGGGAGGTGCCGATCAGGACGGCGCGACGGGGGGACGGAGGAAGGGCCATCGCGTTGGGAGAGGCTGGAACAATCATTTGGAAACCTATCTCAGCGCTTGGAGAGAGGGACTTTGGTCGTCGCCGCGGCGCAACAGCCTTCCAACCGGGCTCCAGGACGCCGGTTCAAGGCATAGACAAAGGGAAGGGAAGAGTCCCGCAGTTATTGAAACACGAGCTGCTCAGAACCACTGGACAGGTACGAAAAGCACCACCCAGTTTCATCATGCCATTATAAACGTTAATGCGCTAGATGAACACGAAGATGAATCTTGCATTCCCTATCCTGACCTGACAGATATCGCCATGAATGCGCCGAGGGCTAAAGGCCGCCCCCACGGAAGAGGCACATGCGGCCATCAAGGGCAAGGGGAATGGTCCAGAGACACAAGCGATAAACAACGATTGCCGTGGACAAACAACCTGAAGTCTCGATGGCAGGGTCAAGACCCAATCGGCGCCGTGACCAGAACAAAGGGGCATCAACTAAGGGGCATCGTCAGCCAGAATCCCAGCAGACCCGAAACGCTCCTTCAGCTCAGCAAAGCTCAGCGGCTGGGAGAATTCAAGGGAGAAGAGATAGCGGTTCACATCAAGATTGATGACGGTGTGGGGAACCTGATTGTTAAAAAGGTAAAAACAGCCAGGCTCGTAGCAAAGCTCCAAACTGTGCATGTTGGCATTGCTGATGCTTCGACCAAACAGGGTATGACTGTGGTGATTTGTGCTAATCAGCATATTAATACATGCCTGCCGATTCTCATCGCAATGCCAATGATAAACCCAGTGATCAGGCATCTGCAGAATGCCGAGCTGAATGATCGGGCAAATCGCATGAGCTGCAGAGAGAGCTGGCTCCTTCTCAATCCAGTCACCACTCAAAGGCATAGCCCAAAAGCCGAAATGGGGGAGCCAATTAAGATCATTGCGACTGACAAGCTGCCTGCAATGCTCAACCAATGCCGAGGAGCGGTGCTGGAGGGGAGCGTAACAATCCGAAGCAATAGGGGCAGCCATAAACTAGCCTACATGCATTCTAAATCCTGCATCCAACTGCGCTTGACGTCAACCTGTCGGCTAGTTGCGCAACCTTCCATGGCCACCATTGAGCATTAAAACGAGGGTCTTCTGCGCAGACTGACCGTTGCGCACCTCGCACGTTCTCTCCTCCAGGCACCCATGACTTCGCCGGATTCGTCTGTCCGTCCCTCTGATACGTTTGCCCCCCAAGAGGAGGCCAATGGCCGGGCGCCCCAGCTGTTCCTGCAACCCCTGTTCCCTCTGGCCTTGGGTCAGGTGAGGCTGGCGCCCGATCCGCTGGAGACCGCGGTGTTGATGCGGGAAATCCTGGCGTTGCGGGGGGAGGCTCGCGGCAATCCCCTGGAAGGATGCGCCTGGACGGGCGATCTCCATGGGGTGGGGCACCTCCATCACCATCCGGCCTTTGCGCCGTTGCTGGAGCGGCTGGCGCTGGAGGCGACGGGGTATGTGGCCGCGCTGGGGTTCGACCGGAGCCGGGTGGCCGTGCACCTGCAGCGAGCGTGGCCGGTGGTAAGCGAGGAGGGCCAGGGGATCGGTCGCCATCACCATCCCAATGCCCACATCAGCGCGGTGTATTACTTGACGGGGGACGGAACGGATGCGAGCGGTTGCCTGCGATTGTGGCCGCCGCGGCAGGTGAATGAGCTGGTGCCGGGGTTAGCGGTGGGCCATGGCGGGCCGATCCGGGAAGCGTCTGGGGAGGCCCGCCAGTGGAACGCCCCCCACTGGGATGTGGCGCCACAAGCGGGCTTGCTGGTTCTCTTTCCTGCGGCTGTGGAACATGCGGTGCTCGACAACACCACCAGCGAAGAGTGGCGGGTGTCCATCGCGCTGGATTTCTGCCTGACGGCGCCAGTGGGTGGGACGGGGGCGGAATACCTGGCGCCCCACCCGAGCAGCTGGCGGGAAGTGGGGGGCTGAGGGCCCCCTCCCACAGGGGAATTAGCGCAACTGGGCCAGCAGGGTGGCATGGTCCCAAGTGACATTGGCGAACTGGAAAGACTCGATGCGGGAGCCGGGATCGAGTTGGTTGACGAGCAGCAGGCTGTTGTTGGCATCGAAATGGAGCTGAAGGTTGGCCCCATCCCGTTGGACACGCGATAAGGAGTTGGAGCGTAGGCCGCTGAAGATGACATGGTCCGGCTCCACTCCACCGCGACTTGCATCAATGATGCGGTCGTGGCCACCATTGGCGGGATAGAGGTAGTGATCACCACCCTCACCTCCCTCCAATGTGTCGTTGCCAGCTCCACCGTCGAGGGTGTCAGGTCCACCGGCGCCTGTCAAGATGTCATGGCCAAGACCGCCCTGGAGATGGTCGGGAAAGTTGCCGCCAATCAGCGTGTCTTGACCCACGTTGCCGTGGAGGCGGTTGGAGGTGTCCAAGGCACCAACAAGGCGATTGTGGAGCATCCTGCCCTCGATGGGGAGCTGCAGCATCAAGGAATGGTGAGTCCAGACGACGCCATTGGCGAAGTGGAACTCCTCGATTCGGCCATCCGGAACCAGCTGCGCCTCGATATAAGCCACGCGTTTGCCGCCAGAAGAAAAGATTACATCCGAACCCAGTCGCTCCGGAGTGATGGCACCCGAAGCATGATCCCAGAACACCATCCGATCCAGGTCGTTCTCAGCCCCAGAGCCCCGTTCTCGGATGCGATCAAAGGAGGCAGTGGAATTTTGACTGATGACATACGTATCACTGCCCTGTCCACCATGACAGTGATCCGTACCAGGGCCACCGACCAGGGTGTCATTACCGGCATGCCCCCAGAGGGAATCCTCACCTGCACCAGCCTCGATGAAATCATCCGCCCCTGAACCCTCAAGGTCGTCAGAGTTGGTTGTGCCCTTCACCCATTGCCAGGGTACA
This sequence comes from Cyanobacteriota bacterium, assembly GCA_046317475.1. Lineage (GTDB taxonomy): Bacteria > Cyanobacteriota > Cyanobacteriia > PCC-6307 > Cyanobiaceae > Cyanobium. Next base: position 4,931 of record JBKCVY010000231.1, read on the forward strand.
TCGACCGTAGGCTGCAGACGCATGGCGTGGCGCAGCAGATCGGCCTGGCTGAGGGAGAGGGATCGGAGGGATTCAAAGAAATCCACACCGCCAGCACCCTGGTGGGCCAGCAACCACTGGATCATCGGGAGATAGGAAGGATCAGGATCGGCTTGAAGCTGTCGACGGAGATAGGCGACCGAAGCTGTGACATCAAAGGGGATGGACTGACCTGAAGATTCAGCCAAAGGGATGGCTAGATTCAACAGGCGTTGCACTTGCCATTGCTGATTGAGGTGCATGTCCACATGGAACTCAATCTGGTGGAAGAGGGCAGCCACCGCATCTGCCCGCTCATGGCCGATCAGAAAGTCCGAGTCAGAGAGCATGCGCCCCTTTAGTTTTTCAATGGCAGCCACTTTCTCTGTGGCGAATCGATCGTTAGAGATGATCAAGCGATCACTTCCAGAGAAGGGATTATGGCTTGCATTGGTCCATTCAAAGATGAGCTTGGACGTCATAGTTTCCCTCTGCAGGCGGGTGGACCTCAGCCAAGAACTGAACGTCTGCAACAGGGTGGGATTAGCAGGATCCACAAGGGCCTGGTGAAGGCTATTGACAATCCCCATGCCAGGAAGGTTGGGGAGCGCCGCGACCGAGGCAGGGACCGATCGCTGGACGGAGGGGCGACTATGGATAGTTTCCGTCGCAAACCAAACATCAAACAGCGATGCAAGGCTTCCCGTGTCCTGTTCATAGTGGCCCTGCTGAAGAGGCGAATTACCATTGGGATCAACGACCTCATGGTTTGTATAAGCAAGCAATAGGGCCTTAACCTTCGCCGCAGCAAGCGTCAACAGCTCTCCGGCATCCGTGAGGCCATTGCTATTCTGATCTCGCCAAACACGCAAGCGACTCCAAACGGGATCCCGACGGTCAATTCTACCGTCGTTATTCACATCATAGCTGCTCAGCGCTTCGAAGCCATTCCTGGCGCGAACCCCATCAGACAGCAGGGTGTGGTTTCCAAAGAACTCGGAACCATTATCAATTACACCATTTCTATTATGATCAAGAGCCAGAAAGCCATCAGACGGATTAATCCATCCAGTCTGCTCGGCAAAACGATTATTGTCATGATCAAATTGGATGTAGGAGCTTTGCAAATTGATCGTTTCAATACCATTGCCATCAAGGTCAAGGACAAGAGGTGAATACATTTTATCAATTTTATTAAAAGCTCTGACGAACACGTCATAGAGGCGTCTAAAAAAGTCCCCTCCAGCGATGGAAGCACCGATGATGACTCCTGCGCCGAAGAGGAAACCAACCGGACCCGTGGCCATGACTGGTGCCACGATCAGTGTGGCAAGACGACCGGCGGCGACACCACCAGCCGTTTCCGCCACCCAGGAGGTGATGGTGTTGTGGGCCTTACGTTTGTCACCGGCCCTGAGCTCCCTGCCTGCCTGTTGCAGCATGCCGGCGAGACTGATCGCATCGATCGCCTTGCCGCCATAATCACTGACGCGAGACAGGGCTGTGCGGACCTGAAAAGGATCTGAACCAATCAGAAGACCATATTTTTTACCTCTCAGAATCGGATATAACTTAAAGATTTCTTCCACCGCCTCTTGATGACGCAAACGTCTTGAATCAGGAATAAAGTCCATCATAGGCCGCATATCCTTGGGCAATTTCCGAGTTTCCGCACTCATCTTCATATAATCAGCAGCATCTACTCGATAGGTGCCATCGACATTTTGGATAGGACGATTTTTACTATCTACTTCAATGTGAATCATGCCCGTATTCGCTTCGGAGAGCCCCATCAAGAGCTGCAACACTTTCGGCATGCCGCTCATGCGTTGAAGGTCTTTCAAAGCTTCAACTGGAACACCTTCAATCGACTTGACAGCCGGGTTATCCAGTAGCACCTGGACTTCCGTCTGGGCAAACACACGATCCAGGCTGGCCCCACCCACAACCAGCCGCACATCACCACTAGCCTGTTTAACAAAATTCTCCGATACCTCATCCCATACCCCCTTTCCTGTACGCCGTTTTGGGCTTCCGGATTCTGGGCCGTAGAGGAAGTCTGAATATCCGTTCTTCTCATTTTTAAAGAGTTCTTCAAGCTTTCTCAGCAGCTTTTCATTGTAGTCCGGATGAGAAGGGTTCTCAACCTGGAGGAACTTAGAAGCTTCAGTATCGTCTAGAGTCCTAAAGTTATTGTTTACAGATGCCAGACTTTTTGCAAATTGCTCCTTATCAATGCCGTCGCCTGGCGACCCACTCCATAACAGAGTAATATTTCCAGAACCGCTGGTGTCTATACTTTTGATTAGCTCACGGAGTTCCTCCCTAGTCTGAACAAGGTCGAGCCTCTTCAGAGCCTCTTTCTTCGTAAGGGGCTTCATAATGTTTCAGGATGTTATGTACAAAAGTTTTTTTAGAAACCAAACAAGACTCTAAAGTCTGGACAAAAGATATTTCTTCTACCATCGGAGCCATACACCACAAGTGCCTCTCTGAGAACATCGAGAACACGGTTTTTGTCTCCTCCTGAAGCTTCAGGCCTTAAAGACAGCAACTCATTCCATCTAAGGATTACTTGCCCCGACGAAGGATCCTCTCTACGCTCTCCAGGCCGCAAAGCGACATGATAAACAAATCCTCCTGTATAGAGGAAGAACTTTCCTTCTTGCTCAGGATCAAAAGCCCGATTCCCAGTCAGCCCACCCCAAAGGTAGTAATCTCGTTCAGCATCGCGGGTCCACCAGCGGCCTTCGCCCTTTGGAAAGGGCAGATGGTAGCGGTCAATATCCTCATCCGAGACGACTTCATTTTTGAAAGCCATGGTGGATGGGCTGGAGGATGGGGTGGACAGAGTCTGACAGTTTGCGAGGAGAACGGACCGTGACATGACAGTCCGTGGCGGGCCAGTAGTGGCGTCAGCGGTGGCCAGAGGGAAAGACTTGAAGGAAACGCGATGGGTCAGAAGCGTTCCCAGGAGCTGACACGGCTAAAAAAGCTGTTCGAGCCGGCGGACCCGTTGTTGACCCATCGCAACGGTACGAGTACACCCTCAGGCGTGCTCCCTAAGCTCCCGATTTCCATGCCAACGGAGCCGCTCCATAGCCCGCCATGACGATCGCCCGCGCCAGGTGCTGCCAATCCCGGATCAGCCACCCGTAGGCCCCACCGCCTTTCACGCCAGGGACCCAGACACGTGCCACCTGCCAATTCGTGATCCACAGCCACCCCAAGGGGCCCCCAACATCCTGCTAATCGTGTTGGACGACGTGGGCGTTGGCGCTTCCAGCACCTTTGGAGGTCCGTGTCAAACGTCCTCTATTCCCCAACCCGCCCGGGCGATGCTGAGCGGATGCAATCATCACTGCGTGGGCATGGGATACATCACGGAATTCACCACCTCCTCCCCGGGGAACAGCTCCGTGCGTCCCAACAGCTGCGCTCCCCTGGCCCTCACGCTAAAGCTCAACAGCGATTCAACGGCGCAATTTGGCAAATGCCAGGGGGTGCCCGCAGGGCTGATTTAAAGTCC
>JBKCVY010000232.1:0-6790 GCA_046317475.1 Cyanobacteriota bacterium
ATCATGGCTTCTCAGGACACTCCATTTTTGCAGATAGGAGAGAGCAAGTATGGCAAGCCACCACTTGATTACATTGGTCACCACGCCATGAGTTTGGAGGATGCGGCCCGACTTTGTTTGGTGTCCCAGGTCGTCACCCGCCGGTCAAACCTGACCGTTGGTCCACCTTTTGATGTGGCGATGATCCCGCGGGACAGCATGGAGGTGAGTCGTCGTTTGCGCCTGCAAAAGGATTCTTTTCTCATCACCCGCACCATGGACACTTGGGCACGAAGCATGCAAGACACCTTGGCCAGGTTGCCACGTTTCAGCTGGGAGGAAGATCCTTTGTGACCGTCTCGGCCCTCCCGCACGACCGCTTCCAGCAACCTGCCCGATCCCGCTACCGGCCAGAAATTGATGGCATGAGGGCGGTGGCCGTCATCGCTGTGATCGTGAATCATTTCAATAAAGAGCTCTTGCCTTCGGGCTTCCTGGGGGTGGATATTTTTTTTGTGATCTCTGGATATGTGATCACTTCATCACTCTTTGGCCATCGCTCTGAAACCCTTCCCCGTTTCCTGCTCGGTTTTTATGGAAGGCGGGTCAAGCGTCTCGTGCCAGCTTTGATTGCTTGTGTCTTGCTGACCAGCATCATGATGGGCATGGTGAATCCCAATAATGGCCTCAGTCTTCAGACGGGTATTGCGGCTTTATTCGGGGTATCCAATATTTTTCTTTATAGCCTCTCCGTGGACTACTTCGCGCCCCTGACTGAGTTGAATCCCTTCACCCACACCTGGTCCCTTGGTGTGGAGGAGCAATTTTACTTGATATTCCCTCTCCTGTTTTGGTTCTCTGGCATTAGCCAGAAACGTCATCATTCCAGGAAGGTGTTGGCCATTGTGATTGGCATGCTTTCACTGGCTTCATTGGTTGGATTCATTTTCAACAGCGTTTCCAGTCCATCCGCTGCCTACTTTTTAATGCCGTGGCGGTTTTGGGAAATGGGAGCTGGAGTGTTGCTTTATATCTTGCTTGATGCACTGCGCTTTTATCGATATTCCTTCTATGGGCTATTGCCCGTGGGGTTGGTGGTTGCCTTGCTGTGCTTGTTTGTTTTCCCATCCACGCAGCGTGCATTGACCACCCCCGTTACTGTTTGTTTGAGCTCTCTTCTTATTGCTACCATCAGGCCAGCACAGCCGATGCACAAAGTCCTGGCTTGGCGTCCCATCGTCTCGATTGGGCTGATTTCCTATTCCCTTTACCTCTGGCACTGGAGTGTGCTTGTGGTTAGTCGGTACACCACCGGCATCCATCCCTGGACGATTCCATTCCAGGTCGGGATCATTCTGATCCTTGGTCTGGCCAGCTATCTGCTCATTGAAAATCCCTTGCGGCGCTCGCCCTGGCGTGGGTCTGACCTCGCCAATATTGGCATGGGCCTTGCCAGCTTGACTTCAGCGTCCGCCGTGCTGGCCGCCATGGGAGTCCTGCCTGGATTTTCCCTCTATACCGGCAATCGAAAGTCTCCCATCTTGGCGGGACAACCCGGCCTGGCTTCTCCCTATCGGGTGAAAGGGGTCCCAGGGGCTGGTTGGCAAGGGACTCCCTGTCTGCTCACCTCTAACGCCGACGTGGGAAAAGTAATTGACCCTTCAGATTGCCAGCTGGGAGATGCTTCCAATGCGGCAGGTCAAATTCTTGTGCTTGGTGATTCCTTCGCGCCAAGTTTCACAACCTCTTTCGACGATATCGTTAGGCAAGATCGCAGGCAAGTCACCCTGATCGCCAGCTATGGAGCCTCACCGGTAGTCGAGGTTGTCAATGATGGCAATTATCAAGGGTCGAATAAATACTTCTGGTCCCAGGTTGTGCCACGCCAGCTCAGCCTTCTCCGTCCAGGCGATGCGGTATTTCTCATTAATGATCTGGCCCATTTCTCTCCAGCACGCCGCGATTCATTGGCGGAGTTGAAACTGTCCCAGTATCGACAAGGTCTGTTGCGTCTTTCAGATCAATTGGCTGCCAAAGGAGTTAAGCTTTATGTCCTTGCCAACCTGCCATTCGCCCGCGAGGCTGATTGCGCGCCCGAAGTGGCACGCCGCGAATGGTTCAATGCGTTTGGAGGACCCTGTCATTTTCTGTCCAAAAACAAAACCCTTCAACGCTCCAAGTCTCTACGAGACATGTTGTTGGATTTGGCTCAACAGGGAAAAATCACTTTGGTTGACTTGATGCCAGCATTCTGCCCGGATGATATCTGCACCTATACTAATTTCCGCCAAAATGTTGTCCTTTATCGCGACAGTAATTCCCATCCATCTATTGAAGGGGCGAGGTTGGGAGCGAAAATCTTTAGGGAAAAGTTGATTTCTCCAGGGACGTAATTACTTTGCACTCTGAACAGATTGATTGTTTTCCTTCCAATGAAACTTTAGGTAAGCCCTGCCCAATTTAGACAGTTCCTTGCGGCTTTTGGGATTTCTCATCCCCATCCGGCCGAGCGGCGGAGTTTTGCAGAGGTTCCCAAATCGTTGAGCAAGAAATTTTGATTGGATCGCCGGCCGTCAGCGGGTGAGAACTGCCAAGAGATCCTCATCTTGGAGGTCAGGAAATTGACGTGCTTCTAGTGGAGGTGGTCTCTGTCCTGCTTTTAGAGCACGTTGGTGCGCAAAGGAGTGGAAGGGGCGCGCCGAAGATCAAGGGCGCCGTGCCTGCCCAGGGCGAGGATGGGCACAAACTACCGTTGGCTGGTCCGCGCCAACCTCGGACCGCCTGCGTCCAGATCCTGGGCCGCCGCTGAACGGAGCAGCACGGCGCAGGCGTTACGGCTTCAACGGAAAGCGAGGTGAGCGTATCCACCCCCGCATCATGGAGGTGACAGAGTGACAGGTTCCATTTGACCCTGTAGTGGGTTTGATTGTTTATATCGCGTCCCCCAGGCGCTCGGCCACAGTGTTGACATCCTTGTCGCCGCGACCGGAGAGATTCACCACCACTTCGCTGCCTGGCGCCAGGGTGGGACAGAGGGTGTCGAGCCAGGCGAGAGCATGGGCGGTTTCCAGCGCGGGAATGATTCCTTCCAGCCGGCACAGCAATTGCAGGGCCTCCAGGGCCTCCGCATCGGTGACGGCACCGTATTCCGCCCGGCCAATGCCCTTGAGGTAGCTGTGTTCCGGACCCACACCGGGATAATCCAGGCCAGCGCTGATGGAATGGGCCTCGCGCACCTGGCCCTCATCATCTTGCAACAGCAGGCTCATGGCGCCATGCAGCACGCCCACGCGCCCCTCGGTGATGGTGGCGGCATGGCGACCGCTGGCCACTCCCTCGCCGGCGGCCTCCACGCCAATCAACCGCACGGAGGGTTCAGGCACAAAGGCATGGAAGAGACCCATGGCGTTCGAGCCTCCTCCCACGCAGGCCAGGAGCACATCGGGCAAACGGCCAAAGGCTTCGGCGCATTGGGCCTTGGCTTCCTCCCCAATCACGGCATGAAAATCACGAACCAGCATGGGATAGGGGTGGGGGCCGGCCACGGAGCCGAGGATGTAATGGGTGCTTTCCACATTGGTGACCCAGTCGCGGATGGCTTCGCTGGTGGCATCTTTGAGGGTGGCCGTGCCGGCGGTGACGGGTTGCACGGTGGCCCCGAGTAGGCGCATGCGGAACACATTCAGGGCTTGGCGACGCATGTCTTCCGCCCCCATGTAGATGACGCACTCCAGGCCGAAGCGGGCGCAAACGGTGGCCGTGGCCACCCCATGTTGGCCTGCGCCCGTTTCGGCGATGATGCGACGCTTGCCCATGCGCAGGGCCAGCAGTCCCTGGCCGAGGGCGTTATTGATCTTGTGGGCGCCGGTGTGGTTGAGGTCTTCCCGTTTGAGCCAGATGCGGGGGCCCCCTTCTGGGCGGCGATAGTGGGCGCTGAGCCGCTCCGCCTCATAGAGGGGGGAGGGGCGGCCCACGTAGGTGCGCGATAGGTGGTTGAGCCGTTCGGTGAAGGCCGGATCGGCCCAGGCTTCAGCGGCGGCGGACTCCAGCTCGGCCAGGGCGGGCATGAGGGTTTCCGGCACGTATTGGCCACCAAAGAGCCCGAACCGGCCCTGGGCGTTGGGACGCGCTTCGGGGGCCAGGAGGGTGGGGTCGGAGGCGGCGCCTGTGGCGAGGGGAATGGCGCTGGTCACCGGGCGTCAGACGAGATTCCCCCAAGACTAGGGAGCCAACCTCGCGACCCCTCGGACCCATCGCCGTCTGCCGTCGGGCCCGCGTGGCGGGAGAGGGCCGCCCGACTTGGCCAGGCCCCTGGGGCGGGAGCCCGCCCATGATGTCACCATTTTGGTTTCTTATAACGTCTACACTACAACATTTGCGGACGTCAAAGCTGCTCTCCCGGGCTTGACATTCGCCTCGTCTCCCGCATTGGGTTGCCTGACAGTTTGCAGCCAAAAAGGTGCTTATTTTGAAGAGCGCAGCTTTGTCTTTGCTAATTTTGTGGATGTTCTGTGCATATTCTCGATCCAAAGCGTGCCCGGGATGAAGTCTGTCCTCGGTGCTCTGCTGGTCTGCGAAAATCGAGGCAAGTGCGCAAGCGCAATCAACAGGTCCGCCTTTGAAGGCCTATCGCCCATGGGCTCGTGGCATGGGCCCTTACCCCCTACCGCAAATTGTCGCGGTGCAGGATGGAAATGATCTCCAAAATTTGCTCCGCCCGGCCCTGGGGCAGGTCCATCCGCCAGGCCAGGTCGCGCAGCAAGCCGCTTTCCTCTGGGCTCACTTGGCGGTCGCCATGCACGAGGTGCGCGGCCATCGCCAAGGCGGTTTCCTGTTGAGCCGCGGAGAGGGCGGGAATGGCCTTGGAGACCAGGGCCTGCCAGCCCTCCGCGTGCAGGTGCTCGAGCAGTTGGTCAAACAGGCGACCCATGGCGTCCTGGCCCCAATCCATGAACGGATGGCGATGGTCCAGTTGGGTCCTCAGGAGAGAGGCCTCCCGGGGATCCACCGATCCGTCACAGGCCACGGCGGCTAGGGCAATGGCGGCGAAGGCCTCAGCGGGGGTCATGGGTTTCGGGGCGGAACCTGAGGGATGGGAGACAACTCCCCGTCGCGTCGGGGGGCAAGCTAAGCAGCGAGCGCGTCCTCTGAATGGGTTCTGAGAGCAGTGAAGCTCTCCCCGCGGCTCTGGAGGGGGCCGCGCAGCTCGAGAGACGGGCCCTGCGGCTCCGTGGAGAGAGTCCTTAAGGCTTGGCCGGCGTGAAGGGCAGGGAGGAGTGGTGCAGCACGATGCGGATGGCGCCGTCGGGCTCGCGGATGAACGTCCAGGTTTTGTCCACGGTGGTCACCGCTCCCTTGTCGTTGGTCAGATCCACATTGCCCATGGTGGTGGCGAACATGCCGTGCAGTTGGATGACCTGGTTGCGCACCACGCAGGATTTCCAGGGCTTGATGGCAAAGCCTGTGTCGTTCGGGAAATTGGGATCACCACCCACAAAATAGGCCAGGGCACCCGCTTTGGTCGAACGGAAGGTTTGGGGAGCGACGGTGAGCGTTGGCTTGAAGGCCACAGGGCCATACTGGTAGGCATAGGCCTGATCCAGCACCAGATTGGCCGTGGCTTTGGCCTTCGCGAAGCCTCCGCTGGCATAGGCTTCGCTGATGGAGAGCAAGCCCTTGCACCATCCCTGCTGGGCCTGCAACACCTGGGCTTCGCTGATGTTCGTGTCCATGCGCAGCGGCACCATTCCGGCTTGGAACGCTCCGGCGGTGAGGGGCGTGGCCGCGCTGAGGGCGGAGAGGAGGGTGGTTGTGGTGATCAGGCGGGCGTGATGGGTTTTAGGAAGATTGGGCATGGCTTGGAGAACGGCCGTGAAAACTTAGAAACAAAGCGCCAGGGTTGGGCCCATGGCAGCGTTGATCGACGCAATCCGCCTCGATTCTCAAGTTGGTGACCTCCCATGCCCATCGCCTCCCATCGGGGCTTTGTCCACCCTCGCCCGCTGGGGGCTTCGTCCGGTCGTTGGCTTGGGGGGGGGCCACGCTGCTGCTGGTCGCCACCTCCTCCGCTCCCTTGGGCGCCGGGGCCGCCACGCCGCCCCCGCCGTTGGACTGCGCCGCGGCGGGGGCGGCCTTGCGGGCCCAACAGAACCAGGTGCGGGACGCGACCCCCCGCCTGGCGGTGCTGATCCTTGGTGAGATTCATACCAGCGCCGCCGACCACGCCTGGCAGCTCGACACCTTGGAGCGCCTCTCCCGGGGGGCACGGCCGTTGGCCTTGGGCCTGGAAATGGTGCCGGCGGCGCGCCAGGCGGTCCTCACCGACTACGCGACAGGCACGCTCGATGGGCCTGGTTTCCTGGCCAGGGTGGATTGGCCCGCCATCTGGGGCCACGATCCGGAGCTGTACGCGCCCCTGCTGCGCTGGGCCCGGCGGGAGCGGGTGCCGCTGCTGGCGCTCAACGTGGAGCCGGAGGTGGTGCGCCGGACACGGCGCCAGGGCTTGGAGGCGATCCCCGCGGCGGAGCGGGAGGGCATCGGACCCCCGGCTCCAGCGACGGCGGCCTACCGGCAGCGGTTGCGGGCCGCTTGGCAGGCCCATCGGGCCGGGGACGCGGAGGATTTGGAGCGCTTCATCGCCAGCCAGTTGCTGCGCGATCGGGCCATGGCGGAGCGGCTCGCCGCGGCCCATCGGCGCGATCCAGCCCGGTTGGTGGTGGCCCTGATCGGCCGCGGCCACCTGGAGGACAACGACGGCGTTCCCCGCCAGGTGCGGCACTTGGGCGTCGAGCCGGTGCTGGCCCTGGTGCGC
>JBKCVY010000233.1:0-7500 GCA_046317475.1 Cyanobacteriota bacterium
GCTGAGGATGGAGTGATCACCCTTCTCGCCGTCATCAGCACGGACGGCGTCATGGCGGCGCCACCCCGGGCGAATCTGCGCGGGGTGGTGACCACCGCTGATCCTCGCAAGCTCTCCATCTGGGCGGAGCGGGAGATTCGCTGGGTGCTGGAGAACCGCTGGAGCCAGCTCTGCCGCAACAGCGGAGGCAAGGCCCCTGATGTGGACTGGGTTGGCGTGCAGCGGGAGGTGGAAGTGGGCCTCCAGCGGCGTCTGCGCCGGGAGCTGCAGGTGGATCCCCTGATCATTTGCCTGGTGCAGCCGGCCCCCGCCGGGAGTCCCGCCTACAAGGGGCAGGCCGAGGGCGAGGCGGACAGCCGTCCCGCGCCCAAGGCACGCCAAGGGGGACGGGACCGCGGCCGGGAGACGGGCGGCGGTGAGGCCCGTCCCCGTCCAGAACCCGCGGTCAGCGCGGTCAGCGCGGCCAAGGCGGAACGCCAGCCCGAAGAGCCGGAACTGGAGAACGGGCGCACCCGCCGCCGTCGCTCCGCCGCCCTGGCGGGCTGACCGGTCTCAGTCGATCCGCACGCGCAGCAGACAGGCCCTCAGATCGGCGTCGCCATCCCGCCCGGCTCGGGGGTCCGACCTGGCGGCGGCGTTGGTGTTCACCATCAACTCCACCTCCTCCGCCAGGGAGGGGCTGGCTTGGTGCACCTCCAGCAGTTCCGGTTCCTCCACCACGTCGGGGACGAGGGCCATGGGTCCGGCCGGGGCGCTGTTCCCCGCCGCTGCCAGCCAGGGGGGGTCCGGCACCACCCCCGCCCCCGCTTGCCCCGGCGGCGGTCCCGCCAGCCAGGGCATCACGGGGGCCTCCGCGCCGTCCACAGGCACGGGGGCTGGGCCACTGGACGGCCGGAAGGGATCCGCCGCCAATCCCAGATCCCCCGGAGCCGCTCCGCTCCGCTCCGCCGTCCCGGCTTGCCCGGCCCCTTCGCCCGCTGGGGATGGCTGGGCCGGTTCGCGCACCGGCGCGGGCTCGGACCCGACCACGGTGGTCGCGCGTTGGAGGCGCGGCCTATACGACAATCCCGCCCCGGCCTTGGCGGAGGCAAGGCCCGCTCCCCCATCCTCCGGATCGGATCGCTCCTCCTCCGGGAGGAACAATTGGGGCCGGGTGGCCACCGCCGCCCCCTCCGCCTCCTCCGGCTCCTCGTCGCCCAGGGGCGAGGGCAGGGGTTCGTGGCATTGATCCAGTCCCTCCTCCGCGATCTGGCGCAAGGCCGGTTCCGCCCCACCTTGGCGAACCGCTTCATACACGTCTTCCGCGGCCTCCCGATCGCCATAGCCATGCAGCAGGGTGTGGGCGATCAACAGCTGGGTGCGGTGGACCAGGGCCGTCCCCCCGGGCCCATCCCCCCTGTCCGATAGCTCCCTCAGCAGCGTGGTGCCCGCCTCAATCACGAGCGACCAGCGCCCCTCGCAGTAGGCCTTCTCAATGACGTCGTACCGCTGGTGGAGGTCGTCGCGTTCAGGGGGGGCCGGCATGGTTGGCGTCTGGCAGGAGAGGGGGGAAGAGGGTGAGGCGGCGCCCATCCCAGCGGAGGTGCCAGCCCTGCGCCAAATCTTGCCTGCCTGGTCCCCGATGGAGCGGCAGCCGTGCCACCAGCTGCTCCAGCACCACCGCTCGCGGCGACTGCCCGCCGCACCGCCACAGCCATTCCCGCAACACCCGTCGCTGGTTGGCCGGTTGGAGCGCCACCAGGGCCCGTCGATCCAACCAGGGCGCTCCCTCTCCCGTCCCGACCGACAGGCTTTGCAGGGCGAGGTCGATCAATTCCAGCTCTCCCTCCCCATCCTGGGCCAGCCGTTCCGCCATGGCCGCGATGCGGGTGGTCGCCCCCGGGTGAAGCGCCTCGAGCACGGGCAACACCTCCGCCCGCAGCCGGTTGCGGCTGAAGCGTGGATCGCTGTTGCTGCCGTCCAGCCACACCGGCAGCCCCTGCTCCAGGCAGATCCGGGCCGTGTCCTCCCGGCTGAACGGGAGCAGCGGGCGCACCAACCGCACCCCTTCAACCAGGCAGCGCGACGGCCGCAAGGCCCCGAGCCCACGGCGGTGGGTGCCCCGGGCCAGGTTGAGGAGCAGGGTCTCAGCCCGGTCGGTGGCGGTGTGGGCCGTCACCACATGCCCACATCCCGAGGCCACCGCCTGGAGGCCCAGGCAGTGGTAGCGCCAGTCGCGGGCCGCCGCCTCCGACGCGGGGACGGGGCAGGCCCGCTGGCGGTGCAGAACGAGACCCTGGCCGTCCGCCCAGGAGGCCAGCTCCCCCGCCTGGGCGGCGGATTCCGGACGCCAGCCATGGTCGCCGTGCCAAAGGCTGAGGCGCCAGCCGTGCAGGGGTCGCAGATCCCTCAGCAGGCCGGTCATGGCCATGGAGTCCTGGCCACCGGAGCAGGCCACCAGCAGATGGGCGCCCTTGGGCAGCAGGGTGGGATGGCGCAGCAGGTGCCGGTGCAACGTGTCCTGATCAGGGCCCCAGCGCCGGGTGGGCCGCTCGGCATCGGATGGGAGAATCACGGCACCACCCTCGCGTTTCCTCGATGTCGCGTCACTCCAGCCTGCCGGCCTCCCTGCGGGAGGCGATGGAACAGCGTCGGCTGCTCAAAGTGATTGCCGGCCTCACCAACCGCGACCAAAGCGCGGTGGAAACCATCGCCCGCGCCGCCGCGGCCGGGGGCGCTGATCTCCTCGACCTGGCCTGCGATCCCGCCCTGGTGGAGCGCATCCGCGCGGCCGTGCCTGGCTTGCCGCTTTGCGTGTCCGCCGTGGATCCCGCCCTCTTCCCCCCGGCCGTGGCGGCCGGGGCCACGATGGTGGAAATCGGCAATTTCGACGCGTTCTATGCCCAGGGCCTGCGCTTTGAGGCGGAAGAGGTGTTACGTCTGACCCACCGCACCCGCGACCTGCTGCCCGATGTGGTGCTCTCGGTGACGGTTCCCCATGGCTTGCCCCTTGACCAGCAGGAACACCTGGCCGTCTCCCTGGCCCAGGCCGGCGCCGATTGGATCCAAACCGAAGGGGGCACCAGCGCCCATCCCGTTAGCCCTGGCGTTTTGGGCCTGATCGAAAAAGCTGCCCCCACCCTGGCGGCGGCGCACGCTATCAGCCGGGCCCTGGCCGCCGCCGAGCGTGCCGTGCCGGTGCTCTGCGCCTCGGGCCTGTCCGCCGTCACGGTGCCCATGGCCCTCGCGGCCGGCGCCTCGGGCGTTGGCGTGGGATCCGCCGTGAATCGGCTACGGGACGAGGTGGCCATGCTGGCGGTGGTGCGCGCCTTGCGGGAAGCCGCCCTCCGCTCCGTTGCCCCGGCTGGAGTCCCTGCCTATGGTGCGAAAGATTAACCCTGTCTGATGCCCCCATGGCCGGCACTCTCCTCTGGCTGCTCCAGTGGCCTGTTCGCGCTGCCGTGTTGCTGTTGGTGTCAAAGTTGCCCCTCGGGGTGGAGATGGCCAGCTTTGGGATCGCCCTGATCGCGGCCATGGTGATTGGCCTGCTGGGCACTCTGCTGATGTGGCCCCTGAAATTCCTTCTGGGGCCGCTCTGGGCCATCACCTCCTTAGGGGGCTTGATCAGCCCCGTGAGTTTTCTGTTTGAGTGGCTGATCGCCATCATTTTGTTTGGTTTGGCCGCCTGGCTGATCCAGGGCTTTCGCCTCCGGAACGGCCTGATGAGCGCCGTATTGGGCTCATTGGCCTACAGCCTGATCAGTTACTTCTTGCTGCGGGCCCTGGGCCTGGAGGTTCCCCTCACCCGCGCCATGGCGTTGGTCACCGGCTGGCCGGTGGGCTGAGGGGGCACGACTGCACCCAGCACCGCGGGCCAACAGGCGCCGCTGGGTGGCTTGACGCACCTTCCCTCCACGGGAGCCACAATGGCCCGATGGCGTTCCATCTTGAAGCCCCCTACGCTCCACGGGGCGACCAACCCACCGCGATTGAAGCGCTCGTCAAGGGTGTGGAAGGCGGCCGTCCCTACCAAACCTTGCTGGGCGCCACGGGCACCGGCAAAACCTTCACGATTGCCAATGTCATTGCCCAGACGGGCCGGCCGACATTGGTGTTGGCGCACAACAAAACCCTGGCCGCCCAGCTCTGCAATGAGCTGCGTGAATTCTTTCCCCGCAATGCCGTTGAATATTTCATATCTTATTATGATTATTATCAGCCCGAGGCCTACGTACCCGTCTCCGATACCTATATTGCCAAAACGGCCTCCATTAATGAAGAAATCGATATGCTGCGCCACTCGGCCACACGGTCGCTGTTTGAGCGCCGTGACGTGATCGTCGTTGCCTCAATCAGTTGCATCTACGGCCTGGGCATTCCTTCCGAATACTTGAAAGCGGCAGTGAAATTCGAAGTGGGAGCAAGCTTGAATTTACGCACTTCCCTGCGGGAGCTTGTGAACAACCAATATTCCCGCAACGACATTGAAATCAGTCGCGGCCGCTTCAGGGTGCGGGGCGACGTGTTGGAAATCGGACCCGCCTACGAGGACCGACTCGTGCGGGTGGAGATGTTTGGCGATGAGGTGGAAGCCATCCGCTATGTGGACCCCACCACAGGAGAAATCCTACAAAGCTTGGAAGCCATTAACATCTATCCGGCCAAACACTTTGTCACCCCAAAGGAGCGACTGCAGGCGGCGATCCAGGCGATTCGCCAGGAACTCGCCGAGCGGCTGGAGGTTCTCCACGGCCAGGGTCGGCTCCTGGAGGCCCAGCGGCTCGAACAGCGCACGGGCTACGACCTGGAAATGCTCGAACAGGTGGGCTATTGCAATGGCGTCGAAAACTATGCCCGCCACCTGGCTGGTCGCCCAGCCGGCACCCCGCCGGAATGCCTGATTGATTATTTCCCCCGCGACTGGCTCTTGGTGGTGGACGAAAGCCATGTCACCTGTAGCCAGCTGCAGGCCATGTACAACGGCGACCAGAGCCGCAAGCAGGTGCTGATCGAACATGGCTTTCGCCTTCCCAGCGCGGCGGACAACCGCCCCCTGAAAGGGGAGGAGTTTTGGCAAAAGGCCCAGCAGACCATCTTTGTCAGCGCCACCCCCGGCGACTGGGAGCTCAAGCAGAGCGCCGGAGAGGTGGTGGAGCAGGTGATTCGTCCCACCGGGGTGCTCGACCCCGTGGTGCACGTGCGCCCCACCGAGGGCCAGGTGGAGGATCTGTTGGCCGAAATCCGAGGCCGGGCCGCCAAGCAGGAGCGGGTGCTGGTGACCACCCTCACCAAACGCATGGCCGAAGATCTCACCGATTACTTGGCCGAACACGGCGTGCGGGTGCGGTATCTCCACTCGGAAATCCATTCGATTGAGCGGATTGAGATCATCCAGGACCTGCGCAATGGGGAATACGACGTGCTGGTGGGTGTCAACCTGTTGCGGGAGGGTCTCGATTTGCCCGAGGTTTCGCTGGTGGCGATCCTCGATGCCGACAAGGAGGGTTTCCTGCGGGCCCAGCGCTCCCTGATCCAAACCATTGGGCGGGCCGCTCGCCACGTGGAGGGGGTCGCCCTGCTCTATGCGGACACCCTCACGGACAGCATGGAGAAAGCCATCTCAGAAACGGCCCGACGGCGCTCCATTCAGGAGACCTACAACAGGCGGCACGGCATCACCCCCCAACCCGCCGGCAAGCGCGCCGGCAACGCGATCCTGGCCTTTTTGGAAGTGTCGCGGCGCCTCAATGACGAGCAGCTGGAGCAGGCGACGGAACAGGCGGAAGTCAATGCCGTGCCCCTCGACGCGTTGCCAGAGTTGATCCAGCAACTGGAGGACAAAATGAAGGTCGCGGCGAAAAACCTGGAGTTTGAGGAGGCGGCCAACCTGCGTGATCGCATCAAGTCCCTGCGCCAGAAGCTGGTGGGGAAAGGCTGAGGCGACCCTCACGGCGTCGCCGGAGCCTCCGTTCCCTCCACTCGATGCCTGGACGCGCCCCCCAGGGCAAAGGCGGCGTGCACCGCCTGCAACGCCCGTGCCCCATCGGCCTCGGGGACGACACAGCTGGTGCGAATTTCACTGGTGGCGATCATTTCAATATTGATGTTCGCCTCCGCCAATGCGCGGAACATGCGCGCCGCGGTGCCGACGGTCCAGGCCATGCCAGCCCCCACGGCGCTCACCCGGGCAATGGCCGGACCCTCCTCAAAACTCGCTCCGGGCCACTGGCGCAGCAAAACCCGCAGGGCGGCATCCGCGCCGGGCCGGTCGCCACGGCGCAGGACGAAGCTCATGTCCCGGCTGCCGCCCATCCCCTCCACTGCGGCGGGCCGCAACCGCTCGGATTGCACGATCGCGTCCAGGCTGATGCCGGCGTCGGCCAGGGCGCGACAGATCGCCGCCGCCGCGCCGGGCCGATCTGGCACCCCCTTGACCGTGACCTGCCCCTGATTGAGATCCAACGCCACCCCCCGCACGGCGGGGGCGAGGGGATCGGCCGGCAGGGGGCCCTCCCGCACCTGGGCCTCGCCCAGCTCAAAGGCGGTCGACGCCGCCCGCAGCGCCTTGCTGCCCTGGCTCCCCTCCACCACGCAGCTCACCTTCACCTCGCTGGTGGCGATCAGGCGCAGGTTGATCCCCAGGCGGGCCAGGGTGTCAAACAGACGGGCCGCCACGCCCGGTCGCCCCAGGATGCCTGCCCCGGAGATGCTGATTTTGGCCATGCCCGGCTCGGCGGTCAGCTTGGTCCCCTCCGCCCCCCACTCCCGCAGCAGGCCTTGGCAGACCTGGCAGGCTCCCTCCAGCTGGCCTTCCGCCAGGGTGAAGGCGATGTCGTTGCTCGCCCCCTCGTGGGTGGACTGCACGATCAGGTCCACGTTCAACCCGGCGGCGCCCAGGGCCTCAAACAGCTGGGCCGCCACCCCGGGCCGGTCAGGGAGGTTCGAGAGGGCCAGCACCGCCTGCTCCCGTTCCAAGTCGGCGCCATCGACGGGCCTGCCAAGCTCCAGCCCATCGCTGCCCACGGGCTTGCTGGCGCCGCTGGTGAGGACCGTGCCCGGATCCTCCGTCCAACTCGAACGCACCACCAGGGGAACCCCGTAGTTGCGGGCGATCTCGACGGCCCGGGGATGGAGCACGGACGCCCCCAAGCTCGCCAGCTCCAGCATCTCGTCGCAGGTCACCCGATCCATCAATTGGGCATCGGGCACCTTGCGCGGATCGGTGGTGAGCACGCCCGGCACATCGGTGTAGATCTCACAGGCCGCCGCGCCAAGGGAGGCGGCCAGGGCAACGGCGGAGGTGTCGGAACCGCCCCGCCCCAAGGTCGTGATCTCCGGCATGCCCGTTGGCCCGCCACTGGTTCCCTGGAAGCCGGCGACGATCACCACATGGCCCGTTTCCAGGTGTCTCCACAGCCGCTCGGTGCGGATCTCCAGGATGCGGGCCCGCCCGTGGGCGGATTCGGTGATGATCCCGGCCTGTGTGCCCGTCATCGACACCGCCGGCACCCCCAGCCGATG
>JBKCVY010000234.1:0-5726 GCA_046317475.1 Cyanobacteriota bacterium
GCCCCTATCTCTGGTTGGACGCGGGCGAGAGCCAGGGGGAGGGGCGACGCTGGCGTCCCGATCCGGAGGCTCCGCCCCGGCTCGATCTCCACCGCAACCGCCATTGGGGTCCTGGGTACGACGCCGACCGTGTCCAGCGCTTGGATGGGGAGGCGGAGCGGGAACGGCTGGCCTACGTGGCCCTCACCCGGGCCATGCATCGGCTGGTGCTGGCCTGGGTGCCGGCGCGGGGGCGCCAGGCCAATCCACTCTTCGCCTGGCTGTTCCCCAGGGATCCGGTGCCGGATCCCTGGGAGGAGTGGCCCGGCGCCCAACGTTCCCTGGAGGAGTGGCGCCAGCGCCTGGCCGAGGGCATCGCCGAACGCCAGTTGCCCCTGCGGCTGCTGGACCCCCCAGCCGGGGAGCCGCTCGCGGGGCCCGCGGCGGGAGAGCGGCGGGACGCCCACCTGGCCCTGGGTCCCGTTCCCCAACGGACCCTGCTGGGGGGCTGGGCGCGCAGCAGCTACACCAGTTGGACCCATGGGCGCCGGTCTGCCGGGCTGGACGCCACCTCCCCTGGGCCCGAGGCCCTCGAGGAGGGCCTGGACATCAGCGATCCTGGCCAGCCGTTCGATCCCAGTGAAGACGGGGATTCCGTCTTGGGGGCGGCGGAGAGCGGGGCCCCACCCTCCCCCCAAGGCGAGCCCGGCCCCTGGCCCGAGCGGGGCTTGTGGGCGGATCTGCCGGGGGGGAGCGGCTTTGGGGGCTGCCTGCACCGCCTGCTGGAGCACCTCGACTACGGCGCCCCGCTGGCGACTCCGGAGATCCGCGCCCTGGTGGAGCGGGAGCTGCGGCGCGAGGGCCTGGCCGACACCTGGGCCGCACCCCTGATGGAGGCTCTCCAGCAGATGCTCGTCACGCCCTTTGGCGGCCCCTTGGGGGGCCTGCGGCCCGCGGACCTTCCCGCCAGCCAACGGTTGAACGAGCTGCATTTCGACCTCAGCCTGCGGCGGGCCCTCGCCAGTGAGCTCGCCCAGGCGTTCCGCGACCATCCGGGTGGCCTGTTTGATGGGGAGTACGCCGAGGCCTTGGAACGGCTGCCGGTGCATCACCGCGGCTTCCTCACCGGTTCCATCGATTTGGTGTTCCCCACCCGGGTGGACGGCCAGGACCAGTGGTGGGTGCTGGACTGGAAAAGCAACTGGCTTGGCCGACGAGATGGGCGGGGCGCTCCCTCGCGCTGTGGACCGGAGGATTACGGACCTGACGCCATGCGGGCCCTGATGGCCAACCACCACTACCCCCTGCAGGCCCACCTCTACCTGGTGGCGTTGCATCGCTACCTCGCCTGGCGGTTGCCGGCCTACGACCCCGAACGGCACCTGGGGGGATATGTCTATGTGTTCGTCCGTGGCACGCCAGGCGCCGAGGGGGAGCGAGCCCTGCCGGGCCCCATTCCGGGCATGCTCCTGGAGCGTCCGCCCCTGGGTCGGCTGCTGGCCCTCCATGGCGCCCTCGGGGTTGGACCGCCCGGATGGACACCGGGGAGCCACCCATGAGCGGCGCCAACCCTCACCGCGACTCCCCCCGCTGGCTGTCGCCCCTCAGCGCCGCCCTCGGGGAAGCCTTGCCCCGGCTCTACGGCGAGGCGCCGGAGCCTGTCCTGGTGGCGCTCATTGAGGCCCTCACCCGCGCGTTGGAGAGGGGGGAACTCACGATCGACCTGCGGGGGGCCCCGCCGCCTGGGGTCGCGCCGGAGGACTGGCCCGATGGCCACCAGCGGGCGCTGGAGGCCTCCCCCTTGGCGCGGGATCCCCACGGCCCCCTGGTCCTGGAGGGATCGTTGGTGGGTTGGCGGCGCTGGCAGCAGCGACGGCGGCGGGTGTGGGAGGCCCTGGCGGCCCGGGCCCGCCGTCGCCCCCCGCCCCTGGGCGGGAGCCTTGCCGGGGCGGCGCCCCCTGGGGAGTGTCCCGCCGCGGCGCGGCTCGATCCGCTGGAGCGAGGGGCCGTTCGCACGGCTTTGGCGCGGGCTCTGCTGGTGGTGGGGGGGGGCCCGGGGTCGGGCATGACCAGGACGGTGGGCCTTCTCCTGGAGGCGGTGGCGGCCCAAGGCGACCACCCCCTGATCCATCTGGCGGCCCCCACCGGCAAGGCCGCGGCCCGCCTGCGCGCCGCCACGGGGGGCCGCTGGCCCTGCACCACCTTGCACCAGCTGCTGGAGAGCCGGGGCGAGGGGGAGTTTCGCCGCCACCGCCTGCGTCCCCTGCGGCTCGACCTGCTGGTGGTGGATGAGGTGTCGATGGTGGATCTGGCGTTGATGGACGCGCTGCTGGAGGCCCTGCCTGAGCCGGCGCGGTTGGTGTTGGTGGGCGATCCGGCCCAGCTCCCCCCCGTGGCGCCGGGGTCGCCCCTGCGGGAGATGCTGGGGAGCGATGGGGCGTCCGTCTTCGCGGAGGCGGTGGTCACCCTGCGCACCACGCACCGCAACGCGGGAGCCATCGCCCAGGTGGCCGCGGCGCTGCGGGACCAGATGGAAACGGAGTTGGAGTTCCCGACGGGGCCGATCGCGCGGCTGAGGCCCCTGTTGGCCGGTCTTGATCCCCAGGACAACATGCGCTGGCGGGAGGCGGAGCTGGGCCCGCTGCCGGCCCCAGCCCGCCAGCGCCTGAACGCGCACCTGGCGGCCCTGGCGACGGCGGCCGCGGCCTGCGCCCCCGGGACGGATCAGGGCTGGCGGGATGTCAGCGCCCTGCGCGATGGCTTTCTCCTGCTTTCGCCCAAGCACCGGGGCCCCTGGGGCGTGGACGCGGTGCACCGCGCCGTGTTGGGCCCCGCGGCCGAGGATGCCCCGAACCAGTGGCCTAATGGCACGCCGGTGCTCTGCACCCGCAACCTCCATGGGCTGGGGCTGAGCAACGGGGATCTGGGCGTGGTGGTGGGGGAGCGGGACCAGGAGCGCTGGCTGGTGTTTGGCCAGGACGAACCAATCTGGATCCATCCGGCCCAGGTGAGTGGCGCGCTGCGCCCGGCCCTGGCCCTGACGGTGCACAAGGCCCAGGGAAGTGAGGCCAGCACCGTGATGGTGCTGCTGCCGGATCCCTCAACCGATGCCCAGCTGGTGTACACCGCCCTGACGCGGGCGCGGCGGGAGGCCTGGTTGTTCACCCCAGCCGGAGCGCCGCGGCCACCGGCCCCGCCACCGGGTGGTCGGACCGGCCAGAGGGCTTAGGGGAGTTCCCCAAGGCCCGTCCGGAGTTCCGCAAATGGGGGGCCAGAGCGAGACGACGGATGCTTAATTCATGAGTTTTCATCCTTGGCCGCGATGATGGACGCCATGGCCCGGGAGCGCGTGCGGCGCCCGTGGGGATGGTACGAAACCCTCAGCACGGGGGAGGGTTATTTGGTGAAGCGCCTCTGGCTGTCTCCCGGCCAGCGCATCAGCTTGCAACTTCACCACCACCGCTGCGAGCACTGGGTGGTGGTCAATGGCGGCGGCCTCCTGACCTTGGGGGACGCCACGGTGAGCGCTGAGCGGGGCACGACGCTGTTTGTCCCGAAGGGCGCCCGCCATCGGGCGGAAGCGGGACCGGCCGGTTTGGAAATCGTGGAGGTGCAGCGTGGAGATCCCCTGCTCGAAACGGACATCGAGCGGTTCGAGGATGACTTTGGCCGGTCCTGAGGGCGCCATTCCCAGGGCGATGCCCCTTCACCAGGGCAAGGGGGCCAGTCGCATGTTAAATTTCCTTTTCATCCTTTGATAAAGCTGAAGCAGCTCCGACCATCCGTCATGGCCCCTTGGGGCCCTGCCAACCCTTCCTGGCTCTGGTTGGGAATTGATGGATTTGGATTGGTCTTGATTGAGATTTTCCTGTTTTGGACGATTTCTATTTGGGCAGGTTGCAGGGTTCTATTGAAGGAAATTCTTGGCCTTCAAGCCTGAGGTTGCAATTTGTCCAACGCTTTCATAGGCAGTGATTCTGCCTCCTGTTCTGTTGCGCTGTCGGCATTCCCCGACAGCTTGGTCCTGGAGGGTCTAGGCGTCGATTCTCCCGTCTCGCCAGCCAGCGACTCCGCGCCCCCGATCGACCCCGACCCCTCGGTGGAAGGGCCAACCACCAGTGCCACCACGGTCAGTGAATTCGCCCGCTTTGGCCTGCGGCCAGAGCTGCTCGCCGCCCTGGACACCATGGGGTTCCACACCCCCTCGCCGATCCAGCGCGCCGCCATTCCTGAATTGCTGCTCGGGCGCGATCTGGTGGGGCAGGCCCGCACGGGCACGGGCAAGACGGCCGCCTTCGGCTTGCCTCTGATCGAGCGCCTCGATCCCACGGAACGGCGCCCCCAGGCCCTGGTGCTCACCCCCACCCGGGAACTGGCGCTGCAGGTGGCGGACGCCCTGTCCAGCTATGCGGCCCAGCTGCCCCGGGTGCGGGTGCTGGCCCTCTATGGCGGCGCCGATTTTCGGGAGCAATTCCAGCAATTGCGCCGTGGCGTTCAGGTGGTGGTGGGGACCCCGGGGCGGGTCATGGATCACATCCGCCAAAACAGCCTCGACCTTTCCGGTCTGAACACGCTCGTGCTCGATGAGGCCGATGAAATGCTGCGCATGGGCTTCATCGAATCCGTTGAATGGGTGCTCGACCAACTGCCCAGCCAACGTCAGGTGGTCCTGCTCTCCGCCACCATGCCGTCGGCCATCCGCCGTCTGGCCAACCGCTATCTCCAGAGTCCCGCCGAGATCACCATCCACAGCCGCAAAGGGGAAGGCGGACGCATCCAGCAGCGTTACCTGGTGGTCCAACCCCAGCACAAGCCCGACATGCTCCACCGGGTGCTGGAAGCGGAGGGGCAGGGCGGTGTGATCATCTTCACGCGCACGAAGGCGGTGAGCCTCACCTTGGCGGAAGCCCTGGAACAGGAGGGGCACAATGTGGCCCTCTTGAATGGGGACGTGCCCCAGGCCCAGCGGGAACGCACGATTGAGCGGTTGCGTGATGGCCGGCTGGATGTGTTGGTGGCCACCGATGTGGCGGCGCGGGGGTTGGATGTGGACCGCATCGCCTTGGTGATCAATTACGACATGCCCTTTGACGGCGAGGCTTACGTGCACCGCATCGGGCGCACGGGGCGGGCTGGACGCTCTGGCCAGGCCATTTTGTTCCTCACGCCTCGGGAAAAGCGCTTCCTCGGCGAGCTGGAGCGCGCCGTGGCCGACACCATCGCCCCCATGGATCCACCCTCCAACGCCAGCATCAACCAGGGGCGTCTGAACCGTCTGGAATCCAGCCTCGCCAGCTTGCTGACGGATCTGCCCCTCTCCGACCAGGAGCAGGCCCTGCTCAGCGAATTGCTGCAGCGCCTAGGCCGGGAGCAGGACGTGAATCCCGAGCGCCTGGCCCTGGCGGCCCTTGCCCTGAGCCTTCAGGGCAAGCCCCTGCTCAAGAACGAGGCGGACCGCCTCCCGTCTCCCGCCCCAACCCCCTCGGACCCAGCCTCCCGTCGCCGTTCCCGCCCCGCTCCCCGCGGGGACAGCGACGGGGGCCCGGAAGCCCATATGGAACGTTTTCGCTTGGAGGTGGGCTGGCGTGATCGGGTGCGACCCGGCAACATCGTGGGTGCCATTGCCAACGAAGGCGGCCTGACGGGAAGCGCCATCGGCAAAATCCGGATTTACGACTGCCATACCACGGTCGATCTGCCCAGGAACATTCCCGCTGAAGTGGTGGCCAACCTGCAACGTCTGAAGG
>JBKCVY010000235.1:0-2482 GCA_046317475.1 Cyanobacteriota bacterium
CTTCCTGGGGGCCGGGGCGGTGCGCACCACCTTGCGGGGAACCAGCGAGAGCGGCACCCTCGGCGCTGGCGGCCTGCTCGTGCGCTGGAACCAGGGTTCCCGTTGGTTGCTGGAGCTCGGCTGGGCCAGCCAATTCGGCGACGCGCTCTCCTCCACGGCGCCCAACTGGCTGATCGACAATGGCTTCTACAGCAAGCTCAGTTACCGCTTCTGACGGGGTGTTGAACGGTGCGCCTCCTCCTCCGTCGTGCCCTTCCCTACGCCCTCGCGGTGGTGGCCCTGGCGGGGGTTCGGCACGGCCGGTTGGCGGAAACCCCCAACCTCCTCCTGCACGACCTGGCGCTGCAATGGCGGCCCCTGCCTTCCGCGGCCCCACTCCCTATCCGCGTCATCGCCATTGAGGAGGCGGACCTGCGCCAGCTGGGTTGGCCCCTGGAGGATCAGGTGCTCGTTGAGGCCATCCAGCGCCTGGAGCGGGCCGGGGCGCGTGCCATTGCCTTGGGGCTCTATCGGGACTTGGGGGTTGGACGGGGCCAGCGAGAGCTGCGCCGCCTCGCCGCCGCTCCCGGAGCCCTGATTTCCACCTACAGCCTCATCGACCGCGTGGGACCGATCCTGGGCACGCCCCCCGAGCGCCAGGCCTACAACGATCTGCTGGTGGACGCGGATGGCGTGGTGCGTCGCGATCTGGTGCATGTGCGCGGTCAGGGGCCAGCCGGGGTGGCGCTCCCCATGCGTCTGCTGGAGCACTGGCGTCGCCCGTCCATCAGCTCCCTGCGCGCCCGCCTGGAGAACGATCCCCGTGCCCTGGAGGCCCTGGGTCCGCGATCGGGAGGGTACAGCGATCTGGATCACAGCGGCCTGCAGCGGCTGCTGGCCTTCCACCGTCCAGGGAGCTTCCAAAGCTGGAGCTTGCGGGCCCTGTTGGCCGGTCAGGTGCCTCCGGAGCGGTTGCGTGGCACCGTGGTGCTCATCGGCAGCCGGGCCCCCTCCTTGAGGGATGCCTTCCCCGTGCCCTTTGGTCGCCAGCCCTGGGCGCAAACCACCGAGCGCATGGCGGCCGTGGACCTCCATGCCCACCGCGTGGCGGCCCTGCTGGCCCTGGAGCGGGGCCAGCGGGTGGGGTTCACCGCGGCCTCCGGCACGCTCAACGGCCTGGTGTTTGTTGTGGCCATCGCCTTGGGCGCCCTGCTGGGGGAGGGCCTGGGCAGTTTGCGTCACAGTTTCCTGGCCGTGGCCTTGGCGGGTGGCGCGGCCCTGGCCGGGGGAGTGGCCGCCCTGGTGTGGGGAGGGCTCTGGATCAACGTTGCCCTGCCGTTGGCGGGCCTGCTCGCCATGGCCACCGCCGCCTGGACCAGCCGCGGCATTGAGCAGCAACAGCAGCAGCGGCAGTTGCAGCGATTGTTGGGCCAGACCATTTCCACCAGCGTGGCCCGCGAACTCTGGAAACAGCGGGACGCGTTGCTGGTGGCCGATCGCTTCCGGGCCCGCGAGCTCTTCGTCACCGTGCTCATCGCCGACATCGTCCACTTCACCTCCGTGGCGGAGACGTTGCCTCCCGAGCCCCTGCTGCGCTGGCTGAACCAAGCGATGGAGCAACTGGTGGTGGCCGTTCAGGGGCAGGGGGGGTTGGTGAACAAATTCACGGGAGACGGGGTGTTGGCGGTGTTCGGTGCGCCGCTGAGCCAGGGGCAAGGGGCCGATGCCACGGCGGCCCTTCAAGCCGCCGTGGCGATTCGCCAGGCGATGCGGGGTCTCAACGACGCATTTCTTCGGGAGGGCCTGCCCCAGTTGCGGCTGCGGCTCGGTCTGCACAGCGGTTGGGTGTTGGCCGGCTCCATTGGCGGTCGGGAGCGTTGGGAGTACGGGGTGATCGGCGACACGGTGAATTGCGCCGCCCGGATCGACAGCCTGCCCGGCCAGGGCACGGCGCAAGAGTGCCGCATTCTTCTTTCCGGTGTCACCCGTTCCCTCCTATCGGCGGAGTCCTGGCCCAGCGGTCTCTGGCGCACCTGGGGATCCCTCTCCCTCCATGGCCGCTCCCGACGGGAGGACATCTGGGAACTGGCGGATCCTCACGATCCAGAAAGGGTGGCTTGAGGCAGGCGTTCGCAGATCACCGGCAGTTCCGCCGGCAGCTGGTCGGCCAGGTGGCCATAGGCCCAGTCGCTCAGCACGGTTTGGGTGGGCAGGGTGTGGCCGCAGCTCCGCCAGAGGCGCTGGAGGTGGGCCTGATGGGGAGGGGAGATCGGTTGCCGGGGGGAGGGCCGCAGGAGGCTGCGGGCTGGGGGCGCCATCGGCTCCTGGGGGCCCTCGCAGGCCGGGAAGCTCTCCCAAAGCCCCTCCCCTGCCCGTTGGGGCAGTTGATACAGCCGGATGCTGGCCGTGCCTCTTGGAGCAGCCAGCCAGGTGCCGTCTGGCAAACGCAACACCAGCTCCACGGGTTGGGGGGTGGGACCCTCAATCAGGCCAATCAGGCCAA
>JBKCVY010000236.1:0-2307 GCA_046317475.1 Cyanobacteriota bacterium
CGATCCGCCAACGCCTTGGTGGCGAACAAGCCGACCCCGGAGGAGGCGCCTGTGATCAGAACAGTGCCAGGGACGGTGCCAGACCCATGGCCAACGCCTTGGGAGCTGCTCATGGGCAAAGAACAAAACATGTCGCCGCCCAACTTACGGGGCGGCGATCGCAGGCGTGAATCAGGTCAGGGTCGCTGGGGGGTGGTGGGGAGCGGTTGCATGGCCAAGACAGGCTTCTCAGGCAACGGATCGGAGGTCTGCCAGACGACGCGCATCCGGTTTGGGGCGATCCACTGGCTTTGCTCCCGGATCAATTTTTGCTCGCCCTCCACCATGAAGAGCTGGTCAAAACGGTGGCGCGCCTTGGCCAACTGGGCTTTTTCGATTTCCAACACGGCCGACAATTCACCCTGGCGCTCCATCCGCTCCTGATACGCGCCAGCGAGGCGACACAGGCTCACTCCTGCCATCACCACCAGGCCCAGCTTCACGGAGAGACCGATGAGGCTGCAGATGATTTCGCGGCGATCGTCCCGCAGGGAGATTTCCTGGGCCCCGCTCGACACCACCAAGCGCGGTGGTTGGGGGGACGGCTGGTGTCCCGGCGACCTCCATTGGCGGCGCTCCTTCCGCTCTGCCGAACCGGCGCCGGGGTTGGGAACCCGGGGGCGGGCGGGTTTGGCCGAGGAATCGCGACGGGTGGAGGAGCGCACCGGGCTGGAACAGATGGGGCCCCGCTTCTAGCGCTGAAAAGGCCCCTTGCCAAGGGCTGGCCTCAAGCTTTGTACAGGCTGAAGCAGAGACGCACCGCCAGCACGCCCGCATGGGCGGCTACCACGAGGGCGATCAGAATTTCTGTTTGGGTGATCATGATTTTCCATGGGTGAACCGCCCCATTCTTCGCCGTCCACCCGCTACGGTCCAGCTCTCACGCAGGCCCTGTCACAGCTCTTGATGGCCCATCCACCCGCTGCCGTGACGGTTGGCACCGCAGCCATCCGGGGACTTGATCTCGCCCCCCTCGCCCCCCTGATGGCCCTCCCCCTGGCTGAGCTGCTGCCCATGGGCGGCCAGCTGACCATGGGGCTTCAGTGGGAGACCCCTCCGGACGATCCCCGAGAGCTGTCCGAGATTCCAGAGGTGCGCCTCTGGTCCCTGCGGGCCGATGCGGAGTGGCCCTGGATGCCCCTGCTGCTGGACCGCTCCAGCGGCATCCTGGCCCGCCATGTGGCGATGCTGCTTCCCCATCGGTTCAGTCGCAACGAGGGCTTGCAGTTTGCGCCCGACAGTTTGGAGTTATGGATCAGCCATCGATTGTTCCACCTTGATGCGCTTGCCCGCGGCGCGGGACTCGATTGCCGTCAGGGTTTGGGCCAAATGGCGGCGGTGCTGGGGTATGAGCTGGATCCTTCCTTCTGGTCGTTCGCGCCCCGTGGCTGAGGGGCGGGAGGTCGCGGTGTTGCGCTGGCTCCCCACCCACGTCCTCGATGGGCCAAGGCAGATGGCCTTGGACGCCTGGCTCTTAAAGCGGGCCGTGGAGGGTGACCGCTTGGGGCCGGTGCTGCGCTTCTACCGCTGGAGCCGACCAACCCTGTCGCTCGGTAAGCACCAGGGCACCCTTCTTCCCCACTGGCGGCGCCTGGTGGAGGATGGCCAGTTGGCCATGGCGCGACGCCCTACGGGAGGGTCAGCGGTGCTCCATGGCGGCGATCTCACCTATGCCCTGATCTGGCCCGATCCGCCACGCCGACGACGCGAGGCCTACCGGCTGTGCTGCCGCTGGCTGCAGGAGGCCTTCGCGGACCTGGGCCAGCCGTTGACATTCGGGGATTCCCCCTGCCTGGCGAATCAGGCCAACTGCTTTGCCAGCAGCACGGCCGCTGATCTCGTGCACGCCAATGGCCAGAAACGCGTCGGCAGCGCCCAGCTCTGGCGGGGGGGCTGCCTTCTCCAGCACGGCAGCGTGCTCCTGGAGCCGGATGCACGCCTGTGGGGGGAGGTGTTTGGCGAGTCGCCACCCGACCTCCTTCCCCTACCCCTGGTTGGAGAGGCATTGGAAGCGCACCTGTTGGCGGCGGCCCAACGGTGGCTCCCGCTTCCAGGCTCCCATGCCGGCGACGGCCATGTAGGGGGGACGATGGAGGTGCGGCGGGTGGAAGGGATCGGTGCGGCGGAATGGGAGACGATTCAGGCCGAGGCGTGCCATTACGACGTTGAAGAGACCGCCGATCCCGCCGCTGCGCTGTCAGCCATGGACTGGGCCACGGATTCCAAGGGCAGCCCTGGCGGATAGGCGTTGAGCTGACGGGCCTTGGC
>JBKCVY010000237.1:0-9691 GCA_046317475.1 Cyanobacteriota bacterium
CAGCACTTGCTGGCTGTCGATCCCTGGTCCCATGAAGGGGGCACTGATATGCACCATCAAGCCCAGGCGGGCAAAGCGGCTTCGGCCTTCCAGCCAGCCGCAGAGACCCGGTCCCAGCCGTAGCCGTTCCTCCGTGATGCCGAGAACGGTTTCGCCTGGCATGATCAGAATGTGCTGGCCAGTGGGAACCGTGATTTTCTCCGTGAACTCTCGGTAATCCGTGTTGTCATGCACCTCGATCACTTGATGCACCTTGCGAAACACCCGGAAGCTGTTGGCCAAGGTGAGATCCAAAGAAGCGGGGCCCAGCAGGTTGGCGGTAAATGGCGTAACGGTGATTTGCCCCTGTTCGATCGCTTGCAGAATGGCGTCTCTACCGAGGACTGACACGATCCGGAACAGGAAATCACGCAATCTTCTCTATCACGGCGCTGACCGCTACCCTGTTGTGTCCCCATCGTGGCCCTTGGTCGGCTGGACGGGGGGAGATCCTGTGGTCTGCTCTGTCATCGGGGATCGTTGCCGAGTTCGAGCAGGTGGCGTTGAAGGGTGGCCCGATAGGCGTCCTGCTGGATGCGGCGCGCCAGCTCGCCCCACTGGAGCCAATGGGACCGTTGTTGGGCCTCCAATTCGGCGCGAAGCGCGGGCAGGTGGGCCGCCTTGCGAAAGCTGGCGCCTTCCACGAACGCGCGGTTGAGGATCTGCAGGTCATGCAGCTCGCCCAGGTGGTCCTGGGCCTGGCGGAGATCCTGGATCCAGCTCAGCACCGAGGGGCCACACCAGGGTTCCAAGGGTTCCAGGGAATAGCGCGCTTGCTTGATGCGTTTCCGCAGTTCATGCAAGGAGTCGGCGGTGGGCTCCTGCTCCAGCCAGCCAGGATGAAGAAAGAGCCCGGCCGTGAAGGGGGCCTGCCAGTCGGAGAGCCAGGGCATCAACGGGAGTTGGCCCAGCCGTGTGAAGCGGGGTTTCCTTTGCCATTTGTCGAGGCGCTTCAGCAGCTTGAGATAGTGGGGACTGTGCAGCGCCACCCGCAGGGTGCCAAAGGCTTGGGCCCGATCCTGCTCCAGGCGCTTCACCGCATCGTTCAAGATCCGCTGTTCGCAGCCGGGCAGGCGCGGCAACAACTGCTGCCGGAGCCTCCCGCCTAAGACGTCAAGGTCGCGGCAGAGGCCCGTGCGACGCGCCACGGCGGCAATGCGGCGGTCGTTCACGCCGTCGGGAAGCTCCAGGGCCAAGGCGAACTGGCGCAGGGCCGTGCGCAGGCGTCGCAGACTGACTCGCAACTGGTGCAGCGGCTCCGGATCGCGATCGGCGATCACGTCTGCCCTCAGGTTGCCCAACCGCCGCACCTGCCGTTGGATGAGAGTCACGGCAAAGGCTCCATTGGTCAGCGGTGGGGTCAGGGTCGAGCTGTCCGTTGTGGGAACACCCTCCTCGCTGGCGTGGGCCTGGCCAGTTGGGGCCGCATGTGTTGGCTCCACTCCAGGCCACCCCGCAGCCATGAATCTCCACGGATGTCCGCCACCTCCAACCTAAGCCGGCAGGGCCATGCCCGTCCGCACTGGGAGGATCCCTCCATCCCCGTAGATCCCGGGCACCCCCCAAGACGGCGGCCCCCGGACAGGCCTGGGAGTCGGGGGCGCGGTGAGAGACCCGGCTCAAAAGGTGATGACGGTACGGATGCTCTTGCCGTCGTGCATCAGCGCAAAGGCTCGGTTGATGTCCGCCAGTTCCATGGTGTGGGTGATGAACACATCCAGGGGAATCTCGCCGCGCATGGCTTGGGCCACAAAGGCGGGCAGCTCACTCCGACCGCGCACGCCGCCAAAGGCCGATCCACGCCAGACCCGCCCGGTGACCAACTGAAAGGGGCGCGTGCTGATCTCCTGCCCCGCTCCGGCAACACCAATGATGGTGCTTTCTCCCCAGCCTTTGTGGCAACTTTCCAAGGCGGCCCGCATGACGTCCACATTGCCGATGCATTCAAAGGAATAGTCCACACCCCCGTCCGTCAGGTCGATGATCACCTGTTGGATGGGTGCACTGTGATCGCGCGGATTCAGGCAGTCGGTCACGCCGAGTTGGCGCGCAATCTCAAACTTTTCAGGATTCACATCAATGCCGATGATCCGGGCCGCGCCAGCGGCGACCGCGCCAATCACCACCGCTAGGCCAATGCCCCCCAGGCCAAACACCGCCACCGTGCTGCCAGGCTCCACCCGCGCCGTGTTGCGGACCGCGCCAATTCCTGTGGTCACTCCACAACCGAGCAGGCACACCTTCTCCAGGGGGGCATCGGCTTGGATTTTCGCCACGGCAATCTCAGGCAGCACCGTGTATTCGGAAAAAGTTGATGTACCCATGTAATGGTGAATGGGCTGGCCGTGCTTGGAGAAGCGGCTCGTGCCATCGGGCATCATCCCCTGGCCTTGTGTCACCCGAATCGCTTGACAGAGATTGGTTTTGCCAGACAGACAGAACGGACACCGTTGGCATTCCGGAGTGTAGAGGGGGATGACGTGATCACCCACCGCCACGGAATGGACCCCTTGCCCCACCGCTTCCACGATCCCTGCCCCCTCATGGCCGAGGATGGCCGGGAACAGCCCCTCCGGATCAGCGCCGGACAAGGTGAACGCGTCGGTGTGGCACACACCCGTGGCAACAATGCGAACGAGGACTTCACCCGCCTGGGGTGGCGCCACCTCGATGTCCGTCACCTCAAGGGGTTGGCCGGGAGCCCAAGCCACGGCGGCGCGGGAACGGATCATCAGGTGAAAGGAGCAAGCTTCACCATTTTTCAACGGGCGGACTGAAGGAGGGAAAACTTCCAGAAATGCTTAGCATTTAGACGCAATCCGTGAAAAGATATGAGGTAAGATTTGGTTTTCGCTGTCATATTTCGGGCAATGGGATGGTAGGGCAAGCAATCTTGCCGTCGCACCACACGGCTTTGGCTGTTTGGGCATAACCTGTGGCTTTCAGAGGCAGGTAGTGGACATGTTTCAGGCTCCACATGTGTGGACAGGTTTTACGCTAGTTGGAGCATGTCTCCAATGCCGATGGATGCCTGAATCACGTCGCCAATCCATTGATTCCTTGCCCAGGATCCCGTTGCAGAGGTTGGCATGAGCCTCGGGCGCTACGTGTTGGCATCGAGCACTGCCATGCATTGGATTGCCTTGGGCGATCAGCTGCCAGGCGCCAGGCTCCTCTGTTCTCCGGACTATGGCGGTGACTTCCTGGCCAGGAATCGTGACGTGTTGGCTGATTGCGATGGTCTTGTTGCCGTGTTCTTTGATGGCTCCATTGAGGCCCTCCTCGATCAAATGGGAGTGCCGATCTGTTTTCCACCATCCAGCGTTCGTGCTGCCCTGGAGGATAAATGTGAGGCGGTTCGTCTCGCCCAGGCGGCCGGAGTTCCGGTGGCTCCCACCTGTCTTGCCAAAATTACGGGATATGTTCAATTGCGGAGCTTGGCCGAGGCGGCCTCCCTTGGCCAGGCCTTAGTCGTTCAACTTCCGAAGGGGAATTCAGGCAAGGGCACCTTTGCGATCCGAAGGGAATCCGATTACGCCGCCGTCGCGGATCGATTGGAGGCGGCAGGGGACTGCCGCATCATGCAAGAACTCCCTTCCCCCCAGTCCTATTGCATTGAAACGGTGTTGACGGATGCGGGCCCAGTCATCGGACTGCCCGCCCTGGATCTGGTGGGCATCCCCGAATTGACGCCCAATCCTGATGGCTGGTGTGGCAATGTCATTGGCGCTGGGGTGGTCCATCCCACGCTGGCTAGCCAGATGCGCGCGAACAGCTTGCGGGTTGCGGGCGCTGTTCAGCAGCTCCATCCTGATTTCTTTGGATATTCGGGAGACGACTACTTGCTCCCCGCAAACAGTCAACAGCTTGTTTATCAGGAGAAGAACGCCCGCTGCACCGGCATGATTCCCCTATCCAATCTGGCCGCCCATGAGCTTGGCGTCCCACCCTTGCTCCTCCAACCTCTCCTGCAGTTTCAGGGAGGTGGGGCATCCATTGATGTGGATGGGCTCAATCGTCGTTGGTCCGGTGGGGATGGGGTGGGTGTCAGCAGTTGTTTGATTATCAAGCAATTGGGGTCCGGTCCCGCCTTCCTGCGCCATTGGCCAAGGCCGGGCCTCTATGCCTTGGATTCCGGGTCTGTGCGGTGTTTGTCCCATTCCATCGATGCCCTGCCCCTCCTCAGCTTGCCGGGGCGGGCACTGTGGATCCCGGAAACACCTGGCGGGACGCTTCAGCCGCAGGACATCCTGGGACGGTTATTGGTGCGGGGCCGCGTGACGGATGGGAACGCCCTCAATGGGCCGGGCCATGCCTGGATCGCAGCCCTGCGGGCCGCCTTTGTCTATGGCGACTAAGGAGCGCCCCACGCCCCCCATCGGCACCCTGGCGGCCATCGCGGCAGCGTTCCTATTTGGGGCCACCATCGGCATGGTGAAACTGGCCTCAGCCCTGGGTGCCATCGCAATCCTGGGCGTGCGCATTGTAGGCGCCACGCTGTTCTTGACGCTGCTGTTGCTGGTTTTCCGCAAGGCTGAGGCGCGGTCGTTCTTCGCGACGACCCGCGCCCATTTCGCCCTGATCAGTCTTTCCGCCCTCCTCCTTGGCACAGCTTTCTTTCTCTTTGCCTGGGCATTTCTCCATGGCCAAGGACGCAGCATCGCCCAGGCCTATTTGCTGATTCCCTTCACCATGTTCAGCGCGGGTTGGCTGTTTTTTGCTGAACGGCCCCGTCCGCCGCAATGGTTTGGTGTGGTCTTGGCGGCCATTGGGGTCACCCATGCACTGGTGTCCCACCGAGCCCTGTCCTGGGTCACGATCGTGCAAACCCTGTCGCTCACCGGCTATTTCCTCATTCACCGCCGCCTCCATCGGCAGGGCTGCACTTCCATGCAGCTGCTGGTGGCGGAGTTTTGGTTGCTTTTTCCGGGCGCCGTGGCCTGCCTGGTTCTTGAAGGGAGACCGCTGGCATCCTTCCTCTTCTCATGGTCTGGCCTGGCTGTGATCGTTGGCCTATGGCTGGTGACAACGCTAGCTTACATCAGCTATATTATTAGTAATCAATATCTGAGCTGCGCAGCCTTTGGCATGTGGGGCAACCTTGAACCCATTCTGATCTTTCTGGGTTCGATTTTGTTTTTTGGTGAACGGATTCGCCAGCATGACCTTTTGACGTATATCCCCATGTTCATCGGCACACTTTTTGTTGTCTGTCCAGGTCCTTTCCTTCATCGCCTTCAGCCGCGCCTCCCCTGACCGCCAACCGCCGACCCCTCACTGTCCAGTCCGCCACCCCTTGGGTGGCCATCCTCGCCAGCCCCTTGGTTTTGTTTGTCTCCTTCCGTCCCCTCCTCATCTGGTCTCAGCTAAGTTCGCCGATGAAGAAGGGTCCTTGAGGTGAAGGTTTACCCTCAGCGCCGGGCTAGGAACGTGGCAGCGCGCTGGTCGATGCTCTTCGTCCTGGGCCTCCCGCAGGCACCCTTCCCCTCTTTTGGGACCACTCCACGGGGGTCGGCGTCCCTGGCCTCCCCTTCCCCAGCCGGAACCGCCACCCAGCCGCTGCCCGTCAGCAGTGAAGCGCTTGCGCGCCAATCCATCTGGAGCCGTCCGGAAAGCTATCCGCTGTCGCTGCGCCCGCGGGGGGATCTGTACCGCCCCAGCGCCGACTGGATTGGCCGGCTCCTGTTGCCGACACCCCAGGACACGGCGGATCCGGCCGCTCCCCGGGATGATTGGGTGTGGGTGCTGTTGGAGCAGGCGCCGGCCGGGCGCCAAGACCTGATCGGACAACGGCTGCGCTTGCGTTGGGCTGGCGCGCCCCACCTCCAGCGCCTGGTGGCCACCGTCACCAGTGACATCCGTCTGGGCGAACAGGCGCGCCAGGCGGCCGAGCAGGCCAATGTGGTACCGACTCGCCTGGACGGACGCCGCGTTGGACCGTTGCAGTCGCTTGCGGGGGCCCGCCCCGTCGACGACCTCACGGTGCTGCTGGAGGGGGTGACGGTGGGGAACGGGGAGCTGCGCATCGCCCGTCCACCCGTCCAGATCAGCGGCCGTTGGCAGGGGTTGGTGACCGTGGTCGGCCCCGGCCCTGGCGAGGACCTCTGGACCGTGCGCCACTTCAACGCCGCCACCGGACGCCTCGATGGACCCGAGGACACCATCCGCATCCCGGCGTTGCCTCCTGACCGCTTTGGTCGTCGCTTGATCGATCCCTCCGGTCTGGGCGCCTCCGCGGCCAATGGCCAGGGGTGGTTGATCCAAGGCGCTCCCGCCGCCGATGGGGTATTCACGGTGCAGGCGCTGCTTCCCTCCAGCTATCTGGATCCCAGCCCACGGAACGTCGTGCGCGGTACCGATTCCGCCCTGGCCTTTCTGCGGCATGACAGTTGGTCTGGACGCCTGCTCCGCCGTGGCACCCTCCACCGTGCCACGTTGCTTCCCGATGGCGAACACGAATCGGGCTGGGAGCTGGGGGAGAGGGCATTGTTGATGCACCTCTTCGGGGGCATTGGCGGCGACGATGGCGAGCCCGTGAAGGGCTGGACCGTGACGGGCCATTTCTCCTTCGGCGAGGCGCGGGTGGTGCGCGATGCCTTCACGGGCCAACCGCGGCTGGCGATTCGCTATCACCAGATCTATGCCACCAACCCCAACGGCATCGTTGCCGGCAGCCAGGATTGGAGCGCCTACGCCGGCAGCCTGCAGCGGGGTTGGATCGGCTTGCGTCCCTTTTCCGACGTGCTTGTGCCCATCGGCGCGGACGTGGTGGAGGCCATCGCCCTCCAGGCCGAGATCATGGCGGCCCGCTACCGGAGTGGCGATGGCCGTGGCGTGGCCCTGGTCACGCCAGCCACCTCCTGTGTGCAGGACTCCGGCCAGGCCCTGTGGATCGCCCTCCGGCAGTTGCGCCAGCAAGGGGATACCGTTCCGATGACCCCCCTGGAACGGGACCGGCTACGCAAGCTGGGACAGGCGCTGGACCAGCTGCTCAAGCCGTTCGGGACCGTGAGAGGCGATTGGGCCCACAACGCCGAGCGCTCCTTGGCGGCCGGCACCGGCCAGTTTGAAACCAGCCAGAGCCCCCGGGATGCGCTGTTGAGTTGGCGCTCCATCCTTCCCCGCGGTGCCCACGACCGCTTCGCCGCCGAGTTCCTGGCGGTGGGTCTGCCGCTGGAGGTGCGGCGCGCCAACCAGATCCCGGGGGCCAACCCACGGCTGGAGCCGGTTGCCCCCACCCTGTTGTTTGGCCAGCTGCCCTGGCTGGCCAGCCTGTTGGGCCGGCTGGAGGACAGCCTGTTTCCCCTGGAGCGTCCGGTCAGCTGGGTGGCGACCGTGGGGCTGGCGCTGGGCACGGTCGCGCTTGCCTTGAGCAGGGGATGGGGGGGCCTGGCCCTGCTCGTGCCCGCCCTGGTGGAGGAACTGGTCTTCCGCGTCCTGCTCCTGCCCAGCGCCCTGGATGGGCTGGCGCCGCTGATGCTGGTTCCCTGGCTGGCATTGAGCGTGGGGGCGTTCGTCGCCTGGCATGGACTGACGATCCGCTGGCGACAGGGTGGACGCCGGCTCGGGGGGGCGGCCCCCCAAGTCCTGGGCCGGATGGGGCTGCTGGGGGGCGTCTGCGCCCTGGCCTACGTGGTGAGCGGATCGCTCTGGCCGCCCGTGTTGATCCACTGGCTGGCCTTGCTGGTGTGGACGCGGCGACCGCGGCGGTAGGGCACGTCCGGTGGCCGTCGATGGCGTGGAGCCATCCGTACACTGAAGGAAGAACCGCCGTTGGATGAGCACCCGTCCCGACTCCAGCCCACGTGGCGCGTCTCAAGCGCGGTTTTGCTCCCGGGAGGAGCGTTTGCGGATCGGCAAATCCCTCCGCTCGACGGTGCCGCGCGACAGCCAGGCCCTGTGGAGATGTCCCAGCCAACCGCGGGATCCGATCGCGGTGTTGGAGGCCTCCAACCAGGATCGGTTGGCCGAGTTGGTTCCGATTCGCTTTGGCCGCATGCTGCGCAGTCCGTTCGCGTTCCTGCGGGGGGCCGCGGCGCTGATGGCGCACGACCTGGCCCCCTTGCCGACGACCGGTCTGCGGGTGCAGGCCTGCGGCGATTGCCACCTGTTGAACTTTGGCCTGTTTGCCACGCCAGAGCGCAATTTGGTGTTTGATTTGAATGATTTTGATGAAACCCATCCCGCCCCCTGGGAATGGGATTTGAAGCGCTTGGTCAGCAGTGTTGTGGTCGCGGGCAGGGAGAACGACCTGCGGGATGGGGACTGTGAAGCGGCCGCGATGGCCTGTGCCCGGGCCTATCGGGAACACCTGCGGGAGTATTCGCGCATGGGTCCCCTGGAGGTGTGGTACAGCCGGTTGGACATGGAGAGCATCATTGCCCTGGCTCCTGATGTCAAATCCAAGGAGTCGCGGCGCCAATTGGCGGAGCGAGCCCGTGCCCGCATTGTTGACCACCTGTTTCCCAAAATTGTGACGAGCGTCGGCGGTCGCCCCCGCCTGGTGGATCAACCCCCCGTGCTGTATCACCCGGATGTGGACGATTTTGACACGATCATGCGGGAGGGTCTGGAGGATTATCGGGCCTCGCTTTCGGATGAGCGCCGTGTGTTATTTGATCGCTATCGCTTTGAGGATGCCGCCGTCAAGGTGGTGGGGATCGGCAGCGTGGGCACCCGTTGTTTGATCGGCCTGTTCTTCTCGGAGGACAACCATCCCCTGTTCTTGCAATTCAAAGAGGCTCGCCGTTCGGTGTTGGAGCCCTACACGGAGAAAAGTGCCTATGACAACCAGGGCCAGCGGGTGGTGATGGGTCAACGCCTGACCCAATCGTCCAGTGACATCTTTCTGGGCTGGGTGCGGGGTCGTGGGGGACGGGATTTCTATGTACGTCAGTTGCGTGACATGAAAATGACCGTTCCGGTGGAAGGTTTTTCCGCCGCGCAACTGGAGCGCTATGCCGATTATTGCGGCTGGACCGTTGCCCGCGCCCATGCCAAATCCGGCCATGGGGCAACGATCAGCGGCTACCTGGGCAAAGGCGACGCCTTCGACCAGGCGATGGGACGCTTCGCCCTGGCCTATGCGGATCAAACCGAGAGCGATCATGCGGCCTTGCTGGCGGCGGTGAGGGCTGGGCGGGTGGAGGCGCTGGTGGAGGAGGACTTGTGAGGGGATCCGGCCCCCAGAAGCAGTCGGACTGGTGCCCGGGCTTGTGCTCTTTCGCTCCAAGATTCTTGCTCGCTCCGCTCTGTGGCACCATGCTGGGGCCATGACCAGCCCGGCCCCCCACTCCACTCCGGTGCCGCTGCGCTGCCATCTGTTGATCGGCCCCCCCGCCAGCGGCAAGACCACCCTGGCCGGCGTGCTGGCTGACCTCACCGGCGCCGTGGTGCTCTCCACGGATGTGGTGCGGGCTGAGTGGATGGGCGCCGCCGCCGATCAGCGCCCCTGGCGGCCCAGTGCGGCGCTGCTCCACCAGCGCGCCCGGGCTGCCGTGGCCGCTGGAGCCCCGGCGCTCCGTGACGCCACCCACGCCCGCCGCCCCTGGCGCCTGGCGATCACCCAGGCCCTGAGCCTGCCGGCCCCGGTGGAGTGGATCGGCTGGTGGCTCTACACGCCACTGTCCACCTGCCTGCAGTGGAACCAGAC
>JBKCVY010000238.1:0-2527 GCA_046317475.1 Cyanobacteriota bacterium
CTCAGCACGCGCCCAGTGCCCCTATTGCGGCGTCGGCTGCGGCCTGGACCTCAAACCCCCGCCCGATCCTTCGCCAACCCGGTCCCCGGGCTCCCCACCGGATGACGAACCGCTCTGGACAGCCCGGGGCGACCGCCTTCACCCCTCCTCCCTGGGGCAGGTGTGCG
The DNA here is from genome assembly GCA_046317475.1 of Cyanobacteriota bacterium. Taxonomy (GTDB): domain Bacteria; phylum Cyanobacteriota; class Cyanobacteriia; order PCC-6307; family Cyanobiaceae; genus Cyanobium. Next base: position 168 of record JBKCVY010000238.1, read on the forward strand.
TCAAGGGGGCCACGGTGGGCGAAACCCTCCACCACAACAGACTCACCACCCCCCTCTGGCGCCCCAGCACCGATCAGCCCTTCTCCCCCATCTCTTGGGAGCGGGCGATGGAGCTGCTGGTGGAGCGGATTCAGGCCAGCCTGGTGAGCCGGGGACCGGAGGCGTTGGCGATCTACGGCTCAGGCCAGTTCCTCACGGAGGACTACTACGCGGCCAACAAGCTGCTCAAGGGCGCCCTGGGCAGCAATAATTTCGATGCCAACTCGCGGCTATGCATGAGTTCGGCGGTGGCCGGCTATGCCCGCAGCCTCGGTTCCGACGGTCCGCCCTGCTGCTACGACGACCTCGACCTCGCCGACCTGGTGCTGCTCATCGGCACCAACACCGCCGAATGCCACCCGGTGCTCTTCCAACGGTTGCTCAAACGGCGCCGCCGCTCCGGGGGCGCCCCCCGGCTGGTGGTCGTGGATCCCCGCGCCACCGAGACCGCCGCCGCCGCCGATCTGCACCTCCCCATTCGCTCCGGCACGGATCTGGCCCTGCTCCATGGCATCGGCCACCTCCTGCTCGTCAGCGGCGCCGTGGATCAGTCCTTCCTGGGGGCCCACACGGAAGGCTTCGCCGAGCTCGAACCGCTCCTCTCCGCCTGGACACCGGAGCGCACCGCCGCGGTCTGCGGCATTGAAGAGGACGATCTGCGCCAGCTGGCCCAATGGTGGGCCCAAAGCGGCGCCGTGCTGAGCCTCTGGTCGATGGGCGTCAACCAGCGGCGGGAGGGCACCGCCGTGGTGGGTGGCCTGATCAACCTCCATCTGCTCACGGGCCAGATCGGCCATCCCGGCGCCGGACCGTTCTCCCTCACCGGCCAACCCAACGCCATGGGCGGCCGGGAGGTGGGCGGCCTCGCCCATCTTCTGCCCGGCTACCGCGCCATCCGCGACGCGGACCACCGGGCGGAGGTGGAACGCCACTGGGGCTTTCCGCCAGGGTCCATCCGGCCGGAGCCGGGGTTGGCGGTGTGGGAGCAGATCGAAGCGATGGAGCGGGGCGCCCTCGACCTGTGGTGGGTGGCGGCCACCAATCCCCTCGTGAGCTTGCCCTGGCTGGATCGGGTGCGGGCGGCCGTGGCCCGTTGTCCGTTCGTGGTGCTCAGCGAGGCCTACGCCGGCACGGAAACCGCCGCCGTGGCCCATCTGGTACTGCCCGCGGCCCAGTGGAGCGAAAAGGCCGGCACGATGACCAACTCCGAGCGGCGGGTGACGCTCTGTCCAGCCTTCCGCGAGCCGCCCGGCGAGGCTCGAGCCGACTGGGCGGTGTTTGCCGAACTGGGACGGCGCCTCGGATTCGCGGAGCAGTTCGCCTGGCGGACGGCGGCGGAGGTGCACGCGGAATTCGTGGCGCTCACCCGGGGACGGCTGTGCGACATGGCGGGCTTGAGCCATGCCCTGCTGGCGGACCACGGCCCCCAGCAGTGGCCTTTCCCCGAGGGTACGGCCCCCGGTAGCGGGGGCGCCCGTCTCTACACCAACCACCACTTCCCCACCCCCAGCGGCCGGGCTCGGTTGATCGCCGAACCGCCCCTGGGCCTGGCCGAACCGCCCGATGCCGCGTTCCCCCTGGTGCTCACCGTGGGCCGCTATCTCGCCCACTGGCACACCCTCACCCGCACGGCCCATGTGGCGCGGGCCCGCAAGCAGCACCCGGGCCCGCTGCTGGAGGTGCATCCCAGCGACGCCAGGCCCCTGGGACTGGAGGACGGCGCCATCGCCACGGTGCGCTCGCGGCGGGGCAGCGTGCGGGTGCCGGTGCGACACAGCGAGGCCATCCGGCCTGGCGTGGTGTTTCTCCCCATGCACTGGGGCGCATCCCAACCGGAGGCCTGCGAGGCCAATCGCCTGATGCACGAGCTGGGCTGTCCCCTCTCCCAACAACCGGAGCTCAAGGCGGCGGCGGTGCGGTTGGAGGTGGAAGAGGCAACCTGTTCCCTCAGTGTGGGAGATTAATCAAAGGCAAGCCACAAAAACGCTCCGTTCGCTGAATCCAGTGACCCATGACTGATGGCTTGCCCGATCCGACCCATCCCGCCCCAGCTCGGGGGGCAATTGCTGGCTTTGCCTCTGGCTTAGGCCCCTGGCGGGAGCATTTCAACCCTCTCAAGTCACCACGATCGTCTATTCCAGCGGCAGCCCCTGCAGCCGGGTCAGAATGGGGGAAGGCGTCACGCATAGAGCGGAGGGAGGCTTATTTCGCCACGTCCCCATCCGAATCGGCCTTTCAGTCTCAACGATTTTGTAAGCTATCCAGACATATGGTGCAAATAATCTTGGTATTTGGATCGGCACGGCTCCACTGATCAAACC
>JBKCVY010000239.1:0-632 GCA_046317475.1 Cyanobacteriota bacterium
CCAGTCCGCCCAGGCGGTCCCGTTGCGCGACCCGTCGCCCAAGGCATTCCGGGGCCGGCTCGGTGTCGGCATCGAGAAACTCCAGGATCGCGCCACCACTGGCTTGCACGCCGTGATGCAGGGCCCAGGGTTTGCCGCACCAGCCCTTGGGCAAGGGAGGGTTGGATGACGCGGATGGGCAAGGTGGGGGCCGCCTGGAGGGCGATGGCGGCCAGCAGATGGGGGAGGGTCTGGGTCACGTTGCGGTCGGGAATCAGGACCGATAACCCCACCCTGCGGCTGGACGCTCCCGGCGGCAGGAGCGGAAGGTGGAGGGCCAGGACCCAGCCCACAAGCCAGGGCGCCAACAGTGACACGGCCAGCCAACCCATCCCACAGCCGGTACCGCCCGTAGCTTTTTGTCTGGCGGAACGTAGCGTCCACAGTGGAATCCGCCGCACGTCGCCGCCGTGTCCCCGTACCCACCGCTGGTGATTGTCCATGCCCTCGCCGCCACGGTGTGGACAGGCGGGCATCTGGTGCTGGATCTGGGGGTGCTGCCCGGGGCCCTGCGGGAGCGGAGCGCCGCGCCCGTGCGCGCCTTCGAGGAGGTGTTCGAACCGCTTGGGCTGACGGCCCTGGCCCTGCAGGTG
>JBKCVY010000240.1:0-6742 GCA_046317475.1 Cyanobacteriota bacterium
CCGCGCCCCGGCACGCAGTGTGCCCATGAGTCGGCCCCGATCGAGCCCGCCAGCATGGCCGTGGCCCACGCCCCGGGCGGAGGCTCCCAGGCCACGCCCGTCCTCCGGCAACCGCCTCGGCAAAATCACCATCCATCCCGAGCTCCTGGACGCGGATGGACAAATCACACGGGAAGATCTCCTGACGGTTCGATTTTCCGATGACAGTGGTGAACCGGTGCGCCCCGCCGATTAGCCCTTCCTTGGCCTCCGACCGAATGATCCAGTTCCTTCCGGTGGCTAGCCCCTCCCGCCTGTCAATGGGGTGATCCCATCCCCAAGTTGTGTCCGGCATGGGAAAGGGGGTGTCGGTGGCATGCCTGAATAGGCTCCTCAGGACGCCCCCCAGACAACCTTGATGGTGGATCAGAGAACCCGTATCGTTGCCGCCGTGCTCAATGGCCTGAAGCTGCCTCCGCGGTTTCGCCTCAAGCTGGTCAAGGAAGATCCGATTCGCCTCGAGCTCAGCCTGACTCCAGCCTATGGAAAGGATCCCATTCTGGTGGGCATTGTGGAATCCCAGGATCTTGTCGCGCGTCGGGATCGGGAAGGGCGCATCCCACGGGATCTGCAAGGCACCTGGGATTGGACCGTGCGTCACGGCAAGGTGACCACCGGCGGCTGGAATCCCTACCTGAAAGAAGCCCTGCAAACGATGTTCGAAACGGGCCTGCCCGCCATGGTGTACGAGGAAAACACCGGTGAGGTGTACCACCCTGTCGATGGCATCCGCCACGTCCGCTGATCCCGCCTGGCCAGACGGCCCCCTCCCGATCGATCCCCAGCTCGGGGCGATCCAACAAGCGATGGCACCGGCAGGGGCCACGGTGCTGCTCCAGGCCCCCCCAGGCGCGGGCAAGACCACCCGGGTGCCCCTTGCCCTGCTCCCCTCGGGCGCTGACGCCTCTCGCCTGATTCTCATTGAGCCCAGACGGCTGGCGGCCCGGGCCGCCGCCCACCGTTTGGCCCGGGCCCTGGGCGAACCCGTGGGGGAGCGGGTGGGGTACAGCGTTCGCCTGGAGTCCCGTCAGAGTCGCCACACCCGGTTGCTGGTGGTCACCCCCGGCGTGTTCCTCCGGCTCCTCCAGGCCGATCCAGCCTTGGAAGGGGTGGCCGTGGTGGTGTTCGATGAAGTCCACGAGCGCCGGGCCGATCTCGACCTGGCCTTGGCGCTCCTGCGGCAGGCCCGGCAGTGCCTGCGGCCGGAGCTGCGGCTTTTGTTGATGTCCGCCACCATGGATTTGGAGCCCCTGGCCGCTGCGTTGGACGGCGCGTCGGTCCTCACCGCCATGGGGCGTTCCCACCCCGTGGCGGTGGAGTACCAGCCCCCCAGACCGGACGAGCCCCTCGATGGGCAGGTGATTCGGGCCCTGGAACGGTGCTGGCTGCCGGATCGCCATCCCGGCGAGACGGTGCTGGTCTTTCTCCCCGGACTGCGGGAGATCCGGGCCGTCGGCCGCGCCATCGCGGCGCGGCCCTGGGGGGAGGCCTTGGAGTGTGTGCCCCTGCATGCCCAGATTCCCCTGGCGGAGCAAAGCGCGGCCATTGGTCCGGCCCGCCAGCGGGAGGGCAAGGTGGTGCTGGCCAGCGCCATCGCGGAAAGTTCTCTCACCCTTGCTGGCGTGCGGCTCGTGATCGACAGCGGCCTCAGCCGGTTGGCGCGGTTCGATCCGTCCACTGGCATGGATGGGCTGGTGACGGTGCCGGCCAGCCAGGCCAGCGCGGAGCAGCGTCGGGGCCGGGCCGGGCGGCTGGGTCCTGGTCGGTGCGTGCGGCTCTGGAGCGCCGCCGAGCAGGAGCGGCGCCCGCCCTTTACGCCACCGGAGATCCTGGAGACGGATCCGCTGCCGCTGGCGTTGCGGCTGGTGGCCTGGGGCGCCGGCCAGGGGGAGGGATTGGCCTGGCTGGACCCCCCTCCAGCGGCGCCCCTGGCTCGCGCCCACCATCTCCTTCACCAGTTGGGCGCCGTGGATGGGGCGGGCCGCCTCAACGACCACGGCCGGCGGATGGCCCAACTGGGACTGCACCCCCGCCTGGCCCACATGCTGTTGCGAGCGGAGTCGGAGGGATGGCTCTCCCTTGGCGCGGCCCTGGCGGCCCTGCTCAGTGAGCGGGATCCCCTGGCTGGCACTGGGGCAGGCTGCGACGTCCTGCGCCGCTTGGATTGGTTGTCGGCCCCCACCGCCAGCCACCCCGGAGAGGGGGAGGACCGTGCCCATCGGACCTTGCGACGGTTGCGGCGGGAGTTGGAGGAGGAGGTGGCGGGAGTGGTCGGACGCGCGGCCGTCCGGACCCCAACCTTGGACGATCCGGGGGGCGGGATCACGGCCCGCCTGATTGGCTGGGCCTACCCGGAGCGCATCGCCCTCTCCCGTGGACAGGGGGATGGCCGCTTCCTTCTCCTCAGCGGCCGCGGCGCCGCCGTGTCTCCCCGGGATCCCCTCGCGGCGGCGGAGGCCCTGGCCATCGCCACCGTGGATGGAGTCGGCAAGGAAGCCCGGGTGTTGCTGGCGGCCCGCCTGGCGCGTGAGGACCTGGAGCGGCTGGCGGCCCCGTCCCTGGAGGTGCGCCAGGAGGTGCGCTGGGATCCCATGGCGGAGCGGGTGCGCTGCGAGGTGTTGCGTTGTTTGGGGCCCCTCGTGCTCAGCCGCTCCCCCTGGAGCGAGGCACCCGAGGCCGCGATCTGTCGGGCCCTGCTGGAGGGCGTCGAGACCCTGGGGCTGGAGGTGTTGCCCTGGTCGCCGGACGCCCGCCAGCTGCGGCAACGGCTTGCCCTGGCCCATGTCCATTTCGGTGCTCCCTGGCCGGATCGCCGGATGGATACCCTGCGCGCGGATCTGGGCGCCTGGCTGGGGCCCTTCCTGGACGGTTCCCTGCGAACCCGTGCCGATCTGCAGCGGTTTCCCCTCACGGACGCCCTGTGGGGAGACTGCGATTGGTCCTGCCGCCAGCGGCTGGATGCGGCGTTGCCCACCCACCTGGCGGTTCCCTCCGGCCGTCGGGTGGCCCTGGACTACCAAGAGGATCGGGTGGTGTTGGCCGTCAAATTGCAGGAGATGTTTGGCCTGGTGGACACCCCCGCCGTGCTGGACGGCCACTTGCCCGTCACGATCCATCTGCTCTCACCGGCGGGGCGCCCCCTGGCGATCACCGCCGACCTGAGACGGTTTTGGAGCCAGGGTTACCCCTCGGTGCGGCGGGACCTGCGGGGGCGTTACCCGCGCCACCCCTGGCCCGAGGACCCATTGACCGCCACCCCCACAGCCCTCACCCGGGCCCGGATGCGGGCCGCCGCTGACGCCCCTCAGAAGTGACCCTCCAGCAGTGCGCCGTAGCCAAAGTGACGGAGCCCTTCCACGATCCCGCCACACCCATGGGCCCGGGCCTGATACACACGCCCCAGCCCCGGCAAGGCCCGCACCAGGGCCGGCTCCGCGTTGCCCACCATCACGCCGGGTAGGCCGGTTTCAAACATGGCCAAATCATTGAGGCTGTCTCCTGCGGTCACGACCGTTTCGGGGGACAGCTCCAACCACTGAAGCAACGCCAGCAGGGTGGAGCCCTTGTTCACCCCTGCGGGGAGCACGTCCAGATACTTGTCGCCAGACACCAGACAGTCCACCCCCAGTGCGGCGACGGCCCGCAGCCGATCCCGGTCCAGGAGCGTGGGATCAATGAGGTAGGCGAGGCGTCGCTCCGTGCAAATGGGCTGGGGTGAGAGGCCCGGGATGGTGCGCAACAGGGGGAGCAACCGCTCCGCTTGCCCCCGCCATTGCCGCTCGATCGGATCGATCACCAGGGGGATGGGGACCAGGCTGAGGCCACAGGCCACGGTGCACCCCACGTCGCTGATCACCAGGTGGGGAGCGCCCAGCCCCATGGAAGCCTCCGCCCGCAACAGGCGAGCGATGGACGCCAGATCGCGGCCGGTGTTGAACACATGCAGCACGCGCTGGCGTCTGGCCGCGAGCCATTGGTAGAACCGTCGCCGCCAGCGGGGGCTCCCCCCCAGCAGGGTCCCATCCAGATCCGTCACCAGCACCAGCTGGGGCTCCCGGGGGAGCTGGGCGTGGATGCCCCGCTCCAACCGTTGGCGGGGGCCATCGGGACGTGGGGAAGGCTCAGGACGCATGGGCAAGGGCCACGACCGCGCCTGATCTTCGGTGACACCGCCTCCGTTGCCTAGGGTGAACAGCCATGGACAGGGCGGGTGGCATGCGGGAGCGCGTCGAGCTGGTGGACGCCGTTGAGCCGCTGCCGTCGCTCCATGGCCTGCACCGTTACACCGTGGCCTCCCTGAACGAGGCCATCGCCACCCTGTTGGGCCGTGGCTTTGCCCCCCGCTTTCTCCTGGAGGCCACCGCCAGCCGCCCCCAACTGAAGAAAGGCCACCTCTGGCTCACCCTCACCGACGGGGAGGCCACCGTGCCGGCGGTGATTTGGGCGTCCCAGCTGCGGAAGCTCGGCTTTGTGCCCGATGACGGCGATGGTGTCACCGTTGTGGGCAAATTAAATTTTTGGACCGCCCGGGCAGCCCTCTCGGTCCAGATTCTCGACGTGCGGCCGAGCCTCACCGCCGTCATGCGCCGCTTTGAGGCGGTGCGAGCCCGCCTGGCGCCGGAGGGACTCTTTGATCCCGATCGCAAGCGTCCCCTGCCCCGCTGGCCCCTGCGCATCGCCCTGCTGACGAGCGTGCCCAGCTCAGCCCTGGCCGACATGCTCCGCACCGCCCGGGAGCGCTGGCCCCTCACCGCCGTCGTGGTGGTGCCGGTGCCCGTGCAGGGGGCGGTCGAGGCCCGCGTCTGTGAGGTGATCGAGCGCCTGGCGGACCAAGCGGAGCGCCTGGGGTTGGAGGCCTTGGTGGTGGCGCGGGGTGGGGGAAGCCGGGAAGATCTGGCCTTGTTTGATGGAGAGGCCCTCGCCCGCCGCCTGGCCGCATTCCCCGTGCCGGTGATTTGCGGTCTTGGCCACGAGGACGACACCACCATCGCCGATCTGGTGGCCGACTACCGGGCGGCCACGCCGACCGCGGCCCTGGTGGCCCTCCTGCCCGACCAGGCCGTGGAGCGGGGCGCCTTGCGGCAGGCGCGGGGCCACCTGCGGCAGGTGCTGGCGTGGCGTCTTCAGGGATTGCGGCGCCAGTTGCTGCACCAGCAGGCCCGCCTGGAGCCCCTCCATCCCCGCCGCCGCCTGGATATGGAGCGTCGTCGCCTGGAGCACCAGCGTCAGCTCTTGCGCGCCCTCTCCCCCCGCCATGTCTTGGAGAGGGGTTTCGCCCTGCTGCGCGATTCCGGCGGACGGGTGGTGCGCTCCATCCACAAGGTGCGGCCGGGGGATACGGTGAGCCTGCGCCTGGTGGATGGCACGCTGGATTTGCTTGTCCAGAAGCTTCACCCCCCATCGGTCGCCGATCCCCCATGACGGATCCCCCCACCACCAACGCCGGCCCCACCGCCACCGCCACCAAGACCAGCAAGCGCGCCGCACCCCGCGCGACACCCGCCGCTGAGGTGGTCCCCACCCCGGAGCGGCTGAGCTACCGGGAGGCCCAGGCCGCCCTGGAGCGCAGCTTGGTGGAACTCCAGTCGGACGACCTGGATGTGGAGCGCATGACGGAGCTGTATCAGCAGGCCTGCACCTTCGCCGAACGTTGCGACGCCCTGCTGCGTTCGGTGGAGGCGGAGGTGGCGCTGTGGGATCCCGATCAGCCCGAGGCTCCCCTCCAACCCCTGAACCCATGACGACGTCTCCATCGCCACCCCTTGGCGGGCCAACGCCAGCGGCGCCCGCCCGATCGCTGGCCTGGATCTACCTGTCCCTTGCCGTGGCAGGGGCCGTCCTCCCCTGGCTGGCCAACATCGCCTTCATTCGCGATAGCGGCCAGCCGTTCGACCTGGGGATGTTCGTGCGGATGGCCAACGCCAACCCGGCGGCCCAATCCCTCTCCCGGGATTTGGCGGTGGGCGCCACGGCGGTCACCGTTTGGATGGTGGTGGAAAGTCGCCGTCTGGGAATGCGGGGACTGGGTTGGGTCTTGCTGAGTTGTGTCACCATCGCCTTTGCGTTTGGTGCCCCCCTTTTTCTCTATCTGAGGGAACGCCGCCTGCGGGAGTTGGCGTGCCAGGGAGGGGGCGTCAGCTAATCCCCGTCTCCTCCGTTTGTCAGGCCAGTTCTCCCCCAGGGGGCAGGCGGCGGACAGGTGGCAAGGGTTGGGTTCACCGCGGCGGAGACAAAAAAGCGCCGGCCCTGGCCGACGCTTTCTGGAAGGTGTGACGCGGGGACCGAATCAGCGGTAAACGCCGTCGTTGATGCGATCAAACCCTTCATTGAGGGCGATGGAGGGTGGGGTGACGGTGAAATTCGCCTTGTACTTTTCAAAAAGTTCCTTTTGGCGAGGAGTCAGATCCAGCTTGAGCACATCGTCCACCTCCTGGTAGGGGCCGCCCAGGACGATCTTGCCCGCCAGGGTGGGATACATGCCTGGGTACTGCTGAAAGCGGCGCACGGAGGAATTGTTCAGATCCACCTTGCCCGCCGATTCGGCGATTTTGTCGTCAGCCACGTTGCGGAGGTCCGCAGCCTGCGCGGCTCCGGGAAGCCAGAGGGTCAGGAGCAGACCAGCAAGGGCAACACCACCCAGGAACCAGGCCAGCAGCCGCTTCATCACAACAACACTCCGTTGAGAAGTCTCAACGTTACAGAA
>JBKCVY010000241.1:0-684 GCA_046317475.1 Cyanobacteriota bacterium
CAATAGGTGGATGGGAACGCCATCTGCGTGGTTCCCACGATTGACATCCATGCGGATGTGGCCAGTGGAGGTTTTTGGCACCATTGTGCCAACACGACATCAAATTTGATGTCCGCGTCCCCCGTGTAAAATCGTTCAGTATCCGGCCACACATTTGGGCTGGCGCCCCTGGGCATGGAATCGGTGGTGGGGCGTGAAGCTTCTGTCCTGCCAAAGAAACTGATCTTTAATATTCATTATTTGGGCAGTCAAAAACCCATGTTTGCCATCAATTTCTCCCGGCCCGCCGGCCAGATAATTGGCTCGTACTTCCTTTTTCTCCACCTCGGTCGGGAGGGCTATCACAAGATTCAAATGGCCTGCCATGAGACTGCCCTGTGGCTGGCGGAACACATTGAAGCCCTTGGTCTGTTTGACATGATTTGCACGGGCGATCCAGCCAAATCCATTTCCGCTGTCACCTGGCCCTTCAAGGATGGCGTGCAGCTGCCCTTCACCCTGTTTGCCCTGGCCGATCGCCTGCGCACCAGGGGCTGGTTGGTGCCGGCCTACACCTTGCCCGCCGTAGGTGTTCAGGGGGCGGGACGGCTCAAGGCGAACTTCAGCCCTGCTGACCCCGTGACGGGAGCTTGAGTCCCGCTTGCATCTCAGGCAGAGACCACTGGTGAGGAGCGCTCACCCTGC
>JBKCVY010000242.1:0-2918 GCA_046317475.1 Cyanobacteriota bacterium
GGATGCCACCCGTGGTGGTGATCAGCCGCGCCACGCCATGGGCGGCGGCCATGCGGGCAATGGTTTGAATCGCGGCCAGATTGCCGTAGCGGCCGTCGCCCCCGAGCACCAGGGTGCCCCCAGCCACCCCCGGCAGCACCCGCAGGGAGGCCTCCACGAAGCTCTCCAGATAGTGGGGAGTTTGAAATTGGCGGCTGCTTTTGCGCAACCCAGACGTGCCGGGCTTCTGGTCGGTGAAAGGCTGGGCAAGGGCCACGGTGTGAAGGGTGGCGGCGGAGAGGCTGTCGCTGGGGCTTGGGGTCATCGGCGGAGGCCGGGGCGCAGCGGGCAGGAGCAAATTAGCCCTGAGCTGGCCTAGCCCTCCGTTGGATGGAATCACAGAGAGGTGGACATCACTCGCGGCTGCTGGCACCACCCTCCACGCCGCGACCGGCCAAGCGCCTGGACCGGGCCCGCTCCCCCTGTGCTGCCGCCTCCGGTAGGTTCAGGACCCCAGAGTCGCGCTGCCCCGGCCGACCCAGCCTCTCGCCCCACCCTTGATGGCCTTGCAATTCTCTGTCTCCTTTGCCGGGCTGACCAGGCTCACACGACTCTCCAGCCTGGGCGTGCTGGCCAGCGGCCTGACCTCCCTGGCCTCGGTCGCGGCCGTCGGCGCCCCCCAGGCCGCCTGCGCCGCGGATCCCTACCCGGAAGCTGTGGCCTTTTCGCGCAAAGCCGCCCATGCCGTGCTGAACCAGGACGGCCGTGAAACCTGCCTGCGGGGCAAGCTCACCAAGGCCCTGCTCAAGCTCTCCGACAGCTGTGACGCCACAGGCCAGCGCAACCCCCTCTGCGCCCTGGCGGCCAAGGCGGTGGTGGAAACGCCCATGAGCCTTACATTTATGGAAGACACCTCCCGTCAACTCCTGGACCTCAGCAAAGGCCAATGACCCTGGATGAGGACGGAGCGGGGACACCTTGGGTCATCGCATCAAGGTGAACCATCAATGTGCAGCTGACAAATGGAAGACGATTCGCGAATTAAAGCTATCAACGATTAAGCTAAAATATTAAAGACATTGCACGCTAGAATGCAAAGATTTTATATCACACCCTCCGCACCGATTCCATTCTCAATTCGCAGTCACTCATCCTTGCGGGAGGGGGACCGGCAAGAAATCCCAAAGAGTCTTGGCCATATCCATTGATTACAGGGCGTAGGGGTTCGCAAGGGCACTAAGAATTAAAGGCAGGGATTTGAGGCGGCAAGAATGAGCGATATTTTCTTCAGCCACTCCCACAAAGACAAGCAGACCGCCCAAAAATTCGCCAATCTTTTTTGAAGCGAATGGGTGGACATCTTCTGGGACAAACTAAAAACCTCCCAGCCAGGCACATGATCGCTTTTTGAACAATAAACCAGATACTTCGCATTGCATTGTTGCGCTCTGGTCCAGCTCTTCAGTTTTGTCCGATTGGGTCAAAGAAGAAGCATCCCGGGGGATGAAACAGTCAAAACTCTTTCCCATGCTTATTGAGGGCATTGAACCGCCATTAGGATTTGGGATGATTCAGGCAGCCAAACTATTTCAGTGGCCTGGTAATGCCAAGGATCCAGATCAACAAACAGAGCTTCAAACTCTGTTGCAAGCCATCACGACAAAATTGGCAGAGCAGACTTCGATAGCTCCACCCACCCCTCCCCCCCCCTTTGCCCGTACACCCTATCAAGCCAAAGTCTCCTGGCCGCGTTCCAGCCATGATCGTCGCTGGGACTCTAGCCATCGCTGCCGCAATAACTTCTCTTGTCTCCCAGACCGCTGGGACAAGCACCGAGAAACTGCGCCAGCTCCTAGGAGAGGGTCGGTGGCGTCAAGCGGATGTGGAAACATGGCTGCTCCTGAGCCCGCAAGCAGCTACAAGCACTGTCGACCCGGCAAACAGCAAGCCGCCAGACGTGGCAAACATCCGCAAGTTTCCTTGCGGAGCGCTTAAAGCTGTCGATCATCTTTGGGCAAAAAACAGTGGCAACAAATTCGGATTAACTGCCCAAAAGAACATTTGGCAAAACATTGATGGCTATCCAAATGCTGCAAGCTGGTTCCAATTTGCCGAACAAGTAGGCTGGAAGATTCCCGCCAGGGGGAACGAGGGTTGGATCCCCTATGGCAAAATCACTTTTACCTCGGACGCGCCACGCGGGCATTTACCCACACGGGTCGTCGGCACAAGGGGGGCCAGTCCCTCAGGTCCACTTTGGAATGATTGGGGTCTTGAAAGAGACCAGGCGCTGATGGAAAGATTAAGTTTCTGCAAGCGACCATCTTTCTTGAGTTGGCTCTCTTTTGCGCGGTAATCCTGAGAACTGGGGCATCAGGATCCCACCCGAGCAACAGTACAGGCCTTCAGGGGAGGTCAGCGGTTGCAGCCCCCAGCCTCCTCAAGGCTGTTCCCCACCCAACCGCAAGCTTCCTTCCCCCCCAGCGCCCTGGGGCTTGCTCTCCGGCTTCACCCTGAGCACCTGGCGACAGGCAATGGTCACCTCCGCCGCGGCCTGGTCGATCGGCTCGCGGCGGACCAGGCTGTTGCTGGGCGCTTCCACCGCCAGGGTGCGGATGCTCCAGAGCACGTCCTTGCAGCGGGCCGGCAGGCGGGGGTGATCCAGCAAGGGGTCGGCCTGGCGGCGGGCTTCGGCGCAGCGCTCCGCGGAGTTGTCGCGTCCACAGGCCAGGGTGGTGAGCTGCAGGGCGCGGAAGACGCTGGCGGGAGGGAAAACCTCCGGCGGATAGGGGGGTGGCGCCCCGGCCCGCAAGGGCTGGGCCGGGGTCCCGGCAACCGCCACCACCGCGGCCCCCAACCAACGGAGCAGCGCCAACCGTGCCAACGCCATGGGGTTCACCGGAGAGGCCGGACTCAGTCTGGGGGGGGTGGCGGTTCGG
>JBKCVY010000243.1:0-1984 GCA_046317475.1 Cyanobacteriota bacterium
GATCAGTGGGCTGGTAGGTCAGCGGAGGTATGTTCTGTTTGGTTTCCAGCCATTGCTGATCGTAACCATTTGGCCCAGGTACTATGATGGGATCTCCCACGCCACGGGTGCATTGTGAAAACGTCCTATTACCAAAATTGCAGGTGAGCGCTCGGACTTCATACCCAGACAAAAGTAGGCCAGCAGCGATGGCCCAAAATGGCTATCTTACTGTAATCAGCACGCGGCGCACAGGGGATTCGACAAAGAAAACCAGGGAACGTTGGGGCGCTAGAACAGGAGCCAAAGAATTTCTAAAAAAGGAAAACAGAAGGAACAAACCGGATGTCCTCAGACGACAAAAGGATTGCACCTGTGGTGGAGGCGGCACAAGATCATGTCTTGAGTCCTGGCGGGGGGAATGACCCGACTCGCTCCTTGCTTGCACGGCAGGGATGAAATCGTTCAGCCCAGATCCTGGAGGCGAAGCTAAGTTCCAGCCGCCTAAGTCCAAGAATCGGGGTTGCGATTCATGTCCAAGCTGGCCTCCAACGCGAGTGGGCCGGCGGACGAATCTGGCAACAGCGTCTCCACCCTCCCGGGGACGGACGTGCTCCTCCAGAGCCCCCATGACCCCTGATGCCTGGAAGGCCCGAAGGGTCCTCATCGCGTGCCTGGTCCACCATTGGGCGCGGGACATCCTGTTCTTTTTGCCATCCCCAGCTGCTGCGGGAAGTTGCTGGGATGTTGGCTGCTCATGGCCCGCTGGCGAGAGCCTTCGCCCCTCAGGGTTGGGCAGCCTCCAGCTCCCGCAGGCGGCGCTCCAGGCGCTCGATGCGGGCGAGGTAGGTGAGGGCCAGGGCCATGCCGGGGGTGTTGAGGCCGAAGGTGTCGCGCAGACGGGCAGCGCGGCGGGCCTGGATGACGGTGCGGGAAACGAAGGTGAGACGGGCGCCGCTGTGGCATTCGAGGGCGCCGAGCTCCACCAGCTCCAGCACCTCTTCCTGGCCCAGGCCGGAGGATTCCATCAAGTCCTCGAGCTCTACGGGCTCGTTCCAGCCGGAGGGTTGCAAGGGGGCGTCAGCCATGGTGGAAGTCTCCCAGGAGATGGGCGCGGGGGTCAAAGCTGGAGGTGGCGGCGAGGTCGCGGAAAAGTTCCCTTTCCTTCTCGCTGATCACCGTGGGGGTGACGATTTGCAGAACGCAATAGAGGTCGCCGGCGCCGTCGTCGCGGCGGGGTAGGCCCTTGCCAGCAAGGCGCAGCTTTTGGCCGCCACGGGCGCCGGGGCGCACGGAGACCTTCAGGGGGCCGTCGAGGCTGGGCACCTCGATTTGGGCGCCGAGCACCGCTTCCCAGGGGGCGATTGGCACCTCCAGGAAAAGATCGTGGCCGGCCACCTGGAAGAGGGGATGGCGCTCCAGGCGGATGTCGAGATAGAGATCGCCGGGCTTGCCATCGCCCAGGCCAGGTCCGCCCTTGCCTGGCACCCGCAGGCGCTCGCCATCGGTCACGCCTTTGGGGATACGGAGGCGAGCTGTTTTGGCAACCCGTTGCATGTGGCCATCAGGACCGAGCTCCGGCACGCTGAATTCCACGGCGATGTCCTTGCCACGGGCCGCATCTTCCAGGCTGAGGCTGGTGGCGATCTCGTAGTCCTGCCCCCGGCGGTGGGTCGGAGCGGAGGCGCCCTGACGGCGGGCGGCGCGAAGGAAGCCGATTTGCTCGAGGAGGACGGCCAGGTCGATGTCTTCCGCCACGCCCTGCTGCCAGAAGCGGCTGTCCCACTCCGGGCTGGGTTGAAAGTCTTCCCCGGGGCGGTGGCGACCCAGCTGGTCGTAGGCCTCCCGTTGTTCTGGATCGGAAAGGGTTTGGTAGGACTCGCTCACCTCCTTGAAGCGCTCCTCAGCGTTCTCTTCCTTGGAGACATCCGGGTGGTAGCGCTGGGCGAGGCGGCGATAGGCCTTGCGGATGTCGTCGGCGGAGGCTCCGCGCTCCACCCCGAGA
>JBKCVY010000244.1:0-1276 GCA_046317475.1 Cyanobacteriota bacterium
TTCGACTATCTTGGTCGTGAGAACTTGCTTACCGAAGTCATCAGCTACCAGGGTGCGCTGGGGGCGGAAAGCTGCGATATCGTGCTCAGCTCAAGTGCTGAATGGAATAGTCGTTCCGCCACGTTGATCGCCCGGTCAAAACGGGCTGGACTGCCCACGCTTCATATTGTTGATGGCGTTGTGAAATGGGGAACGGCCTGGCCCCATCTTGGGGAGGATGCGGTGAAACATTTGAATGAAAACGCCTGCCTGCCTGCCTATCAACCTGTGCTTTGCCACAAGATTGCCTGCCTGGGTCCCGCCCAGGCGCGACTGTTGGCCAGTTGGGGCCAATATCCCAAGGTTGAGGTCACTGGTAATCCTCGGATGGATCCCTATGTGTTCCATCAGCGGAGTCGGTGTGCCCCCCGGGAACGGAAAGCGCCAGGGGACTCCGTTCGTTTGTTGATCCTTGTCGCCAACAGGCCGGGCTACACCACCGCTGAGTTGGACAAGGCGCGCCAGTCCCTGGAGGATCTGAACATGTTTCTCAAGCGGGAATTCCTGGGAAACCAAGGCACCATCGTTTGGCGCATTGGTCCCCGCTCTCCGGAAGTGATGCCCCCGGAGGTGGTTGGCCGCATCGATCGAGGCGGATGCAGCCTGCTGGAGGCGCTGCAAGGGGCGGATGTCGTGATTTCCTCTCCCTCCACAGCCACCTTGGAGGCGATGAGCATGGAAATCCCCACCTGTGTCTTGGACTACGTCAGTTCACCTGAACTGCTGCAGGCCGCCTGGACGATTCGATCCAAAGACGCCATGGAGGCGGAGCTTCATTCCCTGTTTGGCTTGGATGAACGTCGCATGCATTTCCAGCGCTATCTCATCCATGACCAAATGAGAATTGACACGCCAGCAAGTCCGCGTATCGCCCAATTGATGCGGGAAATGGTTGCCATGGCTGAGCAATGCCGTGCGGAGGGAAGGGAACCCACATTCCCCGCGGAGATGGTTTCTGGTTTTGCGTATTCTGACCAGCTGCCCTATCACTACGCCCCAGACAAGCTTTTCCCAGCCCACCCGATCTTCAGCCGTCCCGACTCCAGCCAATTGCACAGAGAATTGGCAAATCTTCAGCATTACTGCGCTTTGTTGGAAAGAAACCTGGACCAGTTGACCCAGAATTTTTCCCTGGGCATGGTGGTCAAATCAAAGTTGAAAGTGGCCCTTCATCGCTTCCTGCCTTTCCGCGGCTCGTCCCGCCCATCCCCCCCCCCACCGCGGGACAGTCCCAGCC
>JBKCVY010000245.1:0-3202 GCA_046317475.1 Cyanobacteriota bacterium
ACGGTGAGCAGTCTGCTGCGGCAGATGGCGCCCTGGCGGGATTGGACGCCATGGCTGATCTTGCGCTGAATCACCGACTGGCGCAGGGCACGTTCCGCGGCGTTGTTGGTGGGCTCGATTCCACGGATCAGCTCCAGAAAGGTCCAAAGGGCATTGGCCACTTGGAGGATCTGCCGGCACGTGCCGACCGTTTTGGCCCACGGCGATCGCTCGCCGCTTGGATGGCCCAGCTCCACCTACCCCCCCCAGGGCTTATTAGAAGTGACGCAGCCCTCGACATATCCTGATGCATGCGGTTGTCTTCGGGCATGCCGCTTCTCACCCCTTGATTCCTCAGAATGGGTACCCTTTCAGCTGTCGGGATGCACCGATGGGCAAATGCGATCCCGACCACTCCACTGAGCGCGCAGAGATGTGGTGCTGTTCTTCTCCGCGTTGTTGATGGCCTCCAAGGCAGCCCTCATGACATTGACTGACAGATGGGGCTACGTTTGCAGGAGAATGGTCATGTCATGTCCTCTTCCCCCCGGCGCAGCGAGAAGCTGGACCTGCGGCTGACTGACGCCAGTGGCCAAACAAACCTTGCTGCGAGCGGCTGCGGCGGCCCAGTGCAGCCTGACAGAGTTCGTGCTGGACAGTGCCCTGGCCAGCGCGACCGAAACCTTGGCCGATCGCCAGAGCTTTCAGCTGGATCAAGAGCGTTGGCAAGCGTTCGTGACGGCTCTTGATGCCCCACCCCAGCTGCATCCTCGCCTGGCGCGGTTGCTGCGGGAACCGAGCGTGGTGGAGCAGGGGCCTACCGCTGGCGCCGGGTGAGCGAAACCCGGTTTGAAGCTCTGCTGGCCAGCCATGCCGTGAATGCTGTTGATTGTGGCGACGAAGCCCTGAATCGCTTCCTGATCCGCTTTGCCCTGGCGAATCAGCGGGCCCGCGCCAGTCGCACCGACGTGCCACTGGTGGGTGATGCCGTGGTGGGCTGACACGTTCGGTTTCCGCTCATCCCCAGCTGATCCCTTGCACCTGTTTGTATTTCTCAAGGATATGCAGAGAGAAGGGCCAGTCGCGGGCGGAGCCCAACCCCCACAACCCTGCCTGTCGCCTCAGCATCAACCTCGGAATGGAGGGCGGTCTCCGCTGAACCAATGCGGCAAGGTGACCGAGGCCCGGGTCCATCAGGGTCTCGCTCGCCATGCCGGCGGTGCGGACTGTCTGGGGTCACACCACCCAGATCTCCTCCAACTCCAGCGCCAATCCAGCAAACTCCTCCCCGGCCTCCAGCCGGCTGGCGTTCACCAGCCGTTCCGCCATTCCCGGCTGTCCGCTCCGCCAGATCTCCACCGCCCGCTCCTCCGGCAGCAGCAGCCAGCCCAGATGGGCGCCATTGACTTGGTAGAGGTCCATCTTGCGGCGCAGGGCTGGGACGCCGCGGGGGCCTTCATCGCTCGGGCTCGCCAGCTCAATCACCAGATCGGGGCAGAGGGGCGGGAAGCCGCGCCGTTGCTCCGGTGTGAGGGCTTGCCAGCGCTCCTGGTGCACCAGCGCGGCATCGGGGCTGAGCACGGAGCCATCCGGGAGGCGGAAGCCTCCGGAGCTGTCAAACACTCTCCACCGCCCGGCACCAGCACCGTCGGCCCAGAGCAAGAGCCGTTGGCCCAGGCGCAGGTTTCTGGCGCTCGTTTCGCCACCGGTTGGCGTCATGACAAGGAGATGGCCATCGGCACGCAGTTCCAGCACCGCCTCGGGATTGGCCCGGCAGACCCGTTCAAATTGCTCCGGTGTCAACCGCAGATCCCGGGGAAGACGCAGCGGCTGGCTTTCCAGCTCCAGCGGCGCCGGGGCGGAGGGCGAGGCTGGTGGTGGGGAAGCCAGGGTCATGGACGGGTCTGGCGGTATGGCCAGTCTATGGCCTCCCGCCGCCGCCAGCCCTTGTCGCCATGCCTTCCCTCCCCGACCGCCTGAAGGCCTTCAACCAAGGCCGCGACCGGGAGCCCCTGGCGGGGAACGACGCGGCCATGGCCAAGGATCCCTCCGCCTTCCTCCGGGGCACCTGCCCTTTGTTTGATCACGATTGGCCCAAGGGTTCGCCCCTGGACGCCACCCCCGCCGGCTGGGAGCTGGTCCGCCTCCTGGCCAGCCTGTAGACCGCGCGCAAGGGGTATCAGCTGGAGAAGGAGTAGGCGGAGTCCCTCAGCCAGAACTTTCTTGATGCCGATGCGCAGGAACTGTGCCAAGGGAAGGCCCGCTGGCTGGAGCGGGCCACGGCCGAGGACCATGATTCGCGAGCTTGGATGAATGGATCGCCGTTTCCCATGGGGGGAACGCCCCGGTTGAGGCGCCTCCCGCTGAGCCGGCAGCCCCGTTCCCGCCCGCCTTGCCCAACGCTTGCCCCAGGGCTCCTTCCCTGTGGTCGATCACGACGGCACCCTCTGGCCGAAGCGGCCGGTTCCGCTTCAGGCCGCCTTTGCCTTCGCCGAACGGCGCAGCCGCCTCGTCTTCGAGCACCCCTCGCCAAGGATCCGATGGGGCGGGCTGCCAACGGACTTGACGCGAGACATCCCGACGTCCATTGAGCGTCGCGTCCAAGTGGCGCGCTGTGTTGCATGAAATCGACAACAACGTGCGCCAGCGAGGTGGCGAGGCAGGGGAGGCCCCACAGCTGGGGGATGGTCCGTCCGAAGAGGTTGCCGTGGTCATCGGAGGAGAAGAGGGCAACCAGGGCCAGAACCGCGCCGCCCAGCGATTGGATGATGCCCAGCGATCGTGGCCAGGCCAGGGTCGTGAAAAGGGTCCGGATTCTGGCGCGGCTTGGGGAGGTGGCGGCGGGAGGGATGTGGGCAGAGGCACGGATCAGGGATCTTGGAGGGGGGTAAGGCTCCAGCCGGTGCGTACCACCCTTTCCCCCAGATCGTCTCAGACCCCGGCGATTGGCTGTGGATGCGTGATCTCCTGTCTCAAGAGTTTGTTTGTGCGGGATAGCTTCACAGGCCATGCATTGGTGATCCCGCGCGTTCCATTGGCCCATGCCCAATGCGGCTTGCCAGGGCATCCCTTGCGGACAACCATGCCAGCTGAAGCCCAACGGTTGGTGCAAGCCCTTCTTTCTGGCTCTATGGGCTTGGGGTGTGCGCACTGGCTAGGTAGGGTGCACGGGTGTTTGAGATGGGGGCAGAGCTAGTGGGGACGGAGTGGCCACAAGACATCG
>JBKCVY010000246.1:0-6106 GCA_046317475.1 Cyanobacteriota bacterium
CAAGACATCGGGTGGAGCCCGCTGGAACTTTCTTGGCCTTTGGGGCTCGGTGGCGCGCACCGGCGGCACCGAAGCCCAAGCCAAGGATTTTGTGAGTGCGGTGTACCGCAAAGTTGATAATTTGCCCAAGGATGCCCGCGAAGCTACCGATACTTTTCTCAAGCGCGGCCAGGGGGATGTGCTTTTGAACTATGAGAACGAGGCCATCCTGGCGCGCCGAAAGGGGGAACTCACCAGCCCCTACCTCGTGCCCAATCCCAACATCCGCATTGAGGCGCCGGTAGCCGTGGTGGATCGCAACGTGGATCGCAGGGGCACCCGCAAGGCGGCCGAAGCGCTGGCCGCCTACCTGCAAAGCGAACCGGCCCAGGCCATTTTTGCGGAAGAGGGGTTCCGACCCGTGAATCCCCAGGTGTGGGCGAAGGTGAAGGGTCAATTTGCCCCTGTGCAGACCCTCTTCAGCGTGGAGGCCTTTGGCGGCTGGCAACAGGTGGATCGCACCTTCTTCGCCCAGGGCAGCGGACTCTGGGACCAACTCTTTCGCCAGAGCCGCTGACCCCCTGGCCAGGGGCCACCGCGGCGGCCAGCCCTCAGCGCACGTTCCCATCCGTGACGCGCGCTCCCAGGCGATTGACGCGCTGAAGGGCTGTGTTCAAGCGGCTGTAGGGCACCCGCACCTCGTAGGCGCCAGTGCGCACCACCGCGTTGCGTGCCAAGCCCGTGGCGGCCAACGTGGCCAGCCGGCTGCCTGCCCCAATGCCAAGCAACTCCCGCCGATGCGCGCCAGAGGGCGACAGGCGCTAACCCGCTGAATAGGACCAACCGTGCAGTCGCGGCAAACGATCCGTGCCGAAGCGGTCCTGGTCCTCCGGACTGTCGATGGAGGTATTGATTTCCGCCGTGAAGCCCCGCTGCCGCAAAATCGTGAAGTGGGCCAGCATTTCCCCTTTGGATTGGGGCGCCGGTCCGAGCAAATGCTTGTGGTTCAACGCAATGCAGCGATAGGCATTGCACCTGTCAAAAAAACGGTTCCGGTCAAGAGCGCTCTGGGCGATGCCACGCACCAGCTCCCGCACGCTGAGATCGCCATCGCGAAACAGGGACTCGAGCCCAGTCAGGCGCTCGTTCTCCATCAGATCCTGCCGTCCCCACACTAAAGGCAGGTGATCACCAATTTCTTTACCTGAGCCCTAAAAATCTTCACGACCAACCCGATCTGTTGGCGCTACAGATGCACAGTCACAGCCCCACCGCGGCGGACGGCCGCCGGGCCTCAGGGCGTGGGGGACGGTGGCGGCGGAACCGGTCGTCGGTCGTCCGCCGCCGTGTAGCCGCAGAGATCAAGCACGATCTGTTGGCCCACCGACCGCGGCGCCGGCACACTCCAAGTTTCCCACGCTTCCTTGACCCGCCAGTTGAGGCGCAAGGTGGAACAGTCCACGGCGATGGCGGTGGCTAGGGCGCGACTCTCCCCCACATCCCGCGCCGAGGCCTGCACCAAGGTGAAGCGAACCCCATCCGGCAAGCGCTTCCAACTGCCCCAATCCACCACCGTGTCGCCGTAATACCGCCAGCGACCCCGACTGGTGGGCTCCGGCCGCTCACTGGCCATGGGCGGTTGCGCCGTGGGCGGCATGAGGGGCGGGCCGGGGGGGATCCCTCCCTCGCCGGGAGGCGGGGTGGTGGGGGGCTTCGCCACCGGAGGACTGGCCGGCTTGGCAGCCTGGGGCGAAGGGGCGGCGGGGGGCTTCCCGGAGGCGGGAGGGCTTGCGGGAGCGGGAAGCCTCAGGGTGCTCCCCACTTTCAGATTCTCTGGTTTGACGCTGGGATTGAGCTTCTGTAGGGCCGCCACGGTGGTGTTGTGGGCCTTGGCAATCGTTTCCAGCGTGTCGCCACTCTTGATCACCACAACTCCCCCTCGGCGCGGAGCAGCGGAAAGGCGCAGCGTCTGACCGACCTGCAGCAGATCGGCGTCTTTCAGGCCGTTCAGCCGCTTAAGGTCGACCACCGATACCCCGGTGCGCTGGCTGATGGCCTCCAGGGTGTCACCCCTGCGTACGGTCACCGTGGCGGGTGCGGCTGGGGGTTCAGCTCGGACGGAGACGGCGGGCAGGAGTCCCCAAACCAGGAGCGTGGCCGCCGTTAGAAGCCAGGGGCGGGAAAGCCACGGGGACGATGGCCGGCAATCCCTGATCGGAAGGGCTCCCATGGGCATGCGTCCGCTTGGCTCTCCGGCCGACCTTACCGCCGATTCGGTCAGGATCCCCATGGTCTTCCCGATGCGCGACCCCTCCCCTCTCCGCGCCCCGCCGACCACCCTCCGCCATGGCCCACCTGTCCGCCCCTGTCCCGGCCAACGGCACAACGGTCCTCCCGGAGATGACCCACGAGGCCTTGCTCCAGGCCGCCCGTGAGCGTCCCGAGGCCCTGTTGGCCCGTCTGAACAGCGGCGCGGAGGGCCTCAGCACCCTGCAATCCCGCTTGCGGTTGGAGCGCTACGGCCCCAATGCCATCGCCCATGAACGACCGACGCCCTGGCCGCTGCAACTGCTGCGCACCTTCCGCAATCCCCTCGTTCTCCTGCTGGCCTCCCTCGCCGCCCTCTCCCTGCTCACCGGAGACAGCAAGGCGGCGCTGATCCTCGCCACGATGATTCTGTTCAGCGTCGCCCTTCGGTTTTCCCAAGAGGCACGTTCCCTGCGGGCCGCCGAGGCCCTGCGGCGGCTGGTGCATACCACCGCCTCCGTCAAACGCCATGACGCCCATGCCGACATCGCCCCGGGGCTGGCGGCCGATCTGGGGTTGGAGCTGGACGGGGAGGCCCCTGGCGTGCGGGAGGTGCCGTTGGAGCAGATCGTCCCCGGGGATGTGGTGCTCCTGGCGGCGGGTGACATGGTTCCCGCGGATGTGCGGCTGCTCCGCTCCAAGGATCTGTTCGTCTCCCAAGGGGCCCTGAGCGGCGAATCCCTGCCCGTCGAAAAGCACGCCACCCTCTCTGCCCACCAACAGGCCCTGGGCGATCCCCTGGAGCTCGAGACCCTCTGCTTTCTTGGCACCACCGTGGTGAGTGGCACCGCCAGCGCCGTCGTCCTGGCCACGGGGGACCACACCTGTCTCGGCTCCATCGCCACCGCCGTGACCGGCGTGCGCAAAACCACCAGCTTCGAGCGGGGGATCAACCAGGTGAGCGTGTTGCTGCTGCGCTGCATGGCCGTGATGGCGCCCGCGGTGTTCGTTATCAACGGGCTCAGCAAAGGGGATTGGGGGGAGGCCTTCTTCTTCGCCCTCTCCGTGGCCGTGGGGCTGACGCCGGAAATGCTGCCGATGATCGTGACCGCCAACCTTTCCCGCGGGGCGATCGCCATGGCGCACCAGAAGGTGATCGTGAAAAACCTGGATGCGATCCAAAACTTTGGCGCCATGGATGTGCTTTGCACCGACAAGACCGGCACGCTCACCCAGGACCGCATCGTGTTGATGAAACACCTCAATTGGCGTGGACAGGAGAGTGAAGCGGTGTTGCGGCTGGCCTTTCTGAACAGCACCTACCAAACCGGCTTAAAAAGCTTGCTGGATGTGGCGGTGTTGGACCATGTGGAGCTCAAAGACGCCCTGCGCCTGGAGGAAAGTTATCAGAAAATTGATGAAATTCCCTTTGACTTTCAACGGCGCCGCCTCTCAGTTGTCGTGGAGGAGGCCAGCCATCACCACCTGTTGATCTGCAAGGGCGCGGTGGAAGAAACCCTCGCCATTTGCACCCGTCTGCGGGACGGCGACACGGTGCGCCCCCTGGAGGAGGAAACGCGCCAGGCGGTGTTGGCCCTCAACGGCGATCTCAACGGGGACGGCCTGCGGGTGATCGCCGTGGCGGACAAGGAGGTGCCCCTGC
Source organism: Cyanobacteriota bacterium (assembly GCA_046317475.1). Classification (GTDB taxonomy): domain Bacteria; phylum Cyanobacteriota; class Cyanobacteriia; order PCC-6307; family Cyanobiaceae; genus Cyanobium. The sequence goes on from JBKCVY010000246.1 coordinate 3,890, forward strand.
AGGCGGAGCCCTATTCCCTGACGGATGAGTGTGACCTCACCTTCGTGGGATTGATCGCGTTTCTCGACCCTCCCAAGGATTCGGCGGCCCAGGCCCTGCGCCTGCTGGGGGAGAGCCGCGTGACGGTGAAGGTGCTCACGGGCGACAACCCCGTGATCGCTCGCAAAACCTGCCGGGATGTGGGGCTGGCGGTGGAAGCGGTGTTGGTTGGCAGCGAACTCGACGCCATGGAGGATGACGCCCTGGCCCAACAGGTGGCCACCACAACCATCTTCGCCAAGCTTTCCCCCCTGGCCAAGGCGCGCGTCATTCGCCTGCTGCGCCAGCAGGGCCACGTGGTGGGTTTCCTGGGGGATGGCATCAATGACGCCGCCGCCCTGCGGGAGGCGGACATCGGCCTTTCGGTGGATACGGCCGTGGACATCGCCAAGGAATCGGCCGACATCGTGCTTCTGGAGAAAAGCCTGCTGGTTCTGCACGCGGGGGTTCTGGAGGGGCGTCGCACCTTTGGCAACATCAGCAAGTACATCAAAATGGGTACAAGCTCGGCCTTTGGCAATATGTTCAGCATGCTCGGCGCCAGCATTCTGCTGCCGTTTTTGCCCATGCTGCCCCTGCAGATCTTGCTCAATAATCTGCTCTATGACTTTTCTCAAACCGGCATTCCATTTGATCGAGTAGATGATGATTATCTCACCAAGCCACGCCAGTGGAAATTGCCGCAACTGCGCCGATTTATGTTCATCGTAGGTCCAGTAAGTTCTCTGTTTGACTATGTCACATTTGCGGTGTTGTGGTTTGTCTTTGCCGCCAATGCACCGGAACGCCAGAGTCTGTTTCAAACCGGCTGGTTTGTGGAAAGCCTGCTCACACAAACCTTGATTGTCTACATCATCCGCACCGCCCGTCTTCCATTTCTGCAGAGCAATCCCGAACCCCTCATGGCCCTGATCACCCTTGTCGTCATGGCCATCGGCATCACCATTCCCTTCTCGCCCATCGGACCGGGATTGGGATTTGTGCCCCTGCCCGCGGCCTACTTCGGCTGGCTGGCGCTCATTCTCCTTGCCTACGCCTGCCTCACCCAGCGGGTGAAAACCTGGTTTGTGGGTCGCTACGGCGATGATTGAGCCGGCGTGGGGAAGGGGCCTCGCTCCGATCCGGCCCGGGCCAACCGATCCAGGGCCAGCCGTGCCGCTCCGAGGCGGCCGGCGCCGTTGCCCAGGGCGCAGCGCTGGATCACCAGTCCCTCCCGGCTGGGAGGCAGCACCCGCGCCTCGATTTCCCGCCAGACGGCGGGCAGGAAGTGGGGGCAGGAGGCGCTGAGGCCACCACCGAGCAACACCCGCTCGGGTGTGAGCACATAGATCAATGAACTCAGGCCAATGCCCAGCCAACGGCCGTAGCGCTCCCACACCGCCAGGGCCTCCCCGTCCCCGGCCTGGGCCCGTTGGTCCAGCTCCCGGGGAGCCAGGGGACTGAGGCGGGCCAGCCCGCCGATGGAGCAGTGTTGCTCCAGGGAGCCACGGTTGCCGCTGCGGCAGGGCGGGCCCTCGGGATCCACGCTGATCAGCCCCAATTCGCCAGCGGCCCCCCTCGGACCGCTGTACAGGGAACCATTGAGCCAGATCCCCCCCCCAACCCCGGTGCCGAGGGTGAGCAGGATCGCGTTGGCGCAGCCCTGGGCCGCCCCCAGCCAGGCTTCCGCCACCATGGCGCAATTCGCGTCATTCGCCAGGCAGACCGGACGCTCCAGCTCGGGTTCCAGCCAATCCGCCAGGGGCACAGCCCGCCAGTCCTCCAGGTTGATCGCCAGCCGTGCCACCCGCCCCGCCGCGTCTGTGGGGCCCGGCACGCCAATGCCCACCCCACCCGCCAGCCGCTCGGGGTCGAGGTGGTCAATCGCCTCGGCCAGGGCCACGGCCACCGCGCCCGGCACGGAGGGACGGGGGGTGGCCACCACCAACTGGGCCAGCAGGCGGCCCTGGCTGTCAAAACGACCCAACTTGAGGGCTGTCCCCCCCACATCCACACCAATGAGTTGGGGGCCAGGGGACCCCACCGTCGTGGCGGAATCGGCTGCTCTCATCCGCGCCCAGAGCGTCGCTGTCACCTAGGTCCATGCTCCCACGCTGGGGTGGGCCGGCGGCGCCGCCGCTCAAAAGCGGAACAACAGTCGCAGTTGGGCTCCCCAGGCGCCGAGCGTGTCCACAAACG
>JBKCVY010000247.1:0-4991 GCA_046317475.1 Cyanobacteriota bacterium
GCTCCTGGCTTGCTCCGGCGGGGCCAACGCGGCTGAGGATGCCGAGGGCCTAGCCAAGAAACTGGCCAACCCCATCGCCGATTTGATCAGTCTGCCATTCCAAGGCAATGTGAATCGAGGGCTCGGGCCCAACGGGGATGGCCATCAGCTCTACGTGGACGTGGAGCCTGTCATTCCGATCCATCTCAACAACGACTGGAACATCATTTCCCGCACCATCGCCCCCATCACCAGCCAGGATCAAGTGGTGCCAGGCACCGGATCCCAATTCGGCATTGGCAATGTGCAGCAGAGCTTCTTCCTCTCGCCCAGCCTGCCCAAGGATGGTGTCCTGTGGGGTGTGGGTCCGATTGTCTACCTGCCGGCCAGCGATCGCCTCCTGGGCCCGCGGGACTGGGGAGCGGGCCTAACCGGCGTCCTGGTGGCACAGAAGGGTCCATGGACCACGGGTCTACTGGCCCACCAGCTCTGGCCCCTGGCGGACACCAGCGCCAACGCGGTGATCAACCAAACCTATCTGCAACCCTTTCTCGCCTACACCACAAAAGACGCCTGGACCTTCACGATCAACAGCGAATCCACCTATCAATGGCTGAATGGCGACTGGTCCGTGCCGCTCAATCTGCAGGTCGCCAAGCTGGTGAACATCGGCGGCAGACCTGTCAGCTTCTTCGCGGGGGCGCGCTATTGGGCGGCGTCTCCAGCCCAGGCTGGCCCCGAAGGTTGGGGTGCCCGCTTTGGGGTGACCCTGTTGTTCCCAACGGGGCGGCCTTGATCCCTCACCCCACCCCCGCCGCCTGCAGGGTGAGCTCCTCCAGCTTGGCGCTCTGCTCGGCGGCGATGCAACTCTCGATCACATCCTCCAGTTCCCCCTGCAGCACCGTATCGAGCGAGAAGTTGCGACCGAGGCGATGGTCGGTGACGCGGTTGTCCTTGGCGTTGTAGGTGCGGATTTTTTCGCTGCGGTCGCCGCTGCCCACCTGGGCGCGGCGGGCATTGCGCTCCTGGTCGGCGGCTTCGGCCAGCTCCCGCTCCAGCAATTTGGCCCGCAGGATTTCCAAAGCCCGCTCCCGGTTCTGCATTTGCGAGCGCTCTTGGGTGCAGAACACGCGAATGCCGGAGGGTTTATGGAACAGATCCACCGCCGTTTCCACCTTGTTGACGTTCTGGCCACCGGCGCCACCGGAGCGGGCCGTGCTGATCTCCAGGTCCTTCGGGTCGATCGACACCTCCACCGGATCGGCTTCGGGCATCACCGCCACCGTGGCTGTGGAGGTGTGCACCCGCCCCTGGGATTCGGTGGCCGGCACCCGCTGCACCCGGTGCACCCCCGCCTCGAACTTCAGCCGGCTGTAAACCGCATCGCCCTTGATCGACAGGATCAATTCTTTGAACCCCCCCAGCTCGGCATCCGAGGCGCTGAGGGTTTGCACCTGCCAGCCATGGAGCTGGGCATAGCGTTCATACATGCGCGCCAAATCCCCCGCCCACAGCGCCGCCTCATCTCCCCCCGCGCCAGCCCTGATCTCCAGCATGACGCTGCGCTCATCGCGCGGATCACGGGGCAACAGGGCCACCGTGAGGCGTTCGCGCAAAGCCGCCAACTGGCCATCCAGCACCTCCAGCTCCTCAGCCGCCAGCTCCGCCAGCTCCTCCTCCTCCCGAGAGCCCCGCGGCTGACGCACCAACTCCTGCGCCTGCCGCTGCTCCCGTTCCCACTGACGCAATTGGTGGGTGTCACGCACGATCGGCTCCAGCCGGGCCCGCTCCCGCGCCAAGGTTTGCAACTGGGCGGGATCCGCGGCCACCGCGGGGTCGGCCAACTGCCGTTCCAGGGCTTCAAAGGCCTGGCAAGTGGCCTCCAAACGGTCGTGAAGCAGGGCTGGATCCAGGGGCGAACGCTACGGCGGCGTGGGCGCGAAGGGCGGATGGCGAAGGGTGGACAACAAAAAGCCGGATGCGTGGCAGCACCCGGCGCTGGATGAACGCCGGGCGGCGCCAAAAGGACACCGCGCTCGACGAAACGATCAGGGGATGGGGGGTCAGTCCTTGGATGGGGCCGTTTCCGTCTTGTTGCCCTTGGCGGCCGAATCGGCCCCACCCATGCCGTACTTGCGCATGAAGCGATCGACGCGCCCCTCGGTGTCCAGAATCTTCTGGGTGCCGGTATAGAAGGGATGATTCCCACTCCACACGTCCACGTGGAGTTCTGGCTGGGTGGAGCCGGTGGTCATCACCACTTCCCCGTTGCAAATCACCTTGGCATCGGGATACCAGGCGGGATGGATCTCGGTTTTGGGCATGGCGATCAGCGCTTGGAGTACTGGGGAGCTTTGCGGGCCTTTTTCAAACCGTACTTGCGGCGTTCCTTGGCCCGTGGATCGCGGCTGAGGTGGCCCTCCACCTTGAGGGGCTTGCGATTGCCTGGAGACAGGTCGCACAGGGCGCGGGCCGCACCCTGTTTGATGGCATCAGCCTGACCCGTCAGGCCACCGCCATTCACGTTCACCAGCACGTCGTACTGGCTTTCCAGCCCAAGGGTTTGCAGGGGGGCCCTGACCGCAGCCAGGCAGGCGGGGTTGAAGTTGAGGTACTGGTCACCGGGCCGGCCATTGATGGTGATGGTGCCAGTGCCGGGCACGATGCGCACCCGAGCCACGGCGGTCTTGCGCCGGCCGGTGCCCCAATAGACGGCAGCGTTGGAAGGGGAGCTGGACATCTCTAGGCGACGGTGGGGAAGGGCTGGGGTTTCTGGGCGGCGTGGGGATGGTCAGGACCCTTGTAGACCTTCAGCTTGCGGAACAGCTGCCGACCGAGGCTGTTGTGGGGCAGCATGCCCTTGACCGCCATCTCAACCACCCGCTCGGGAAGGCGAGCTTGGAGATGGGCACAGGACTCGGTTTTCATGCCACCGGGGCGGCCGGAATGGCGCTTGTACAGCTTTTGGGTGGCCTTGTTGCCGCTGACACGCACCTTTTCAGCGTTGATGACCACCACAAAGTCGCCGGTGTCCAGGTGGGGGGTGTAGGTGGGCTTGTTCTTGCCCTTCAGCACCTGCGCCACTTCACTGGCCAAGCGTCCGAGGGTCTGGTCTGCCGCATCCACCACAAACCACTGACGGTCGAGGGAGGCAAGCGAGGGTTGGATGGTCTTGTTCATTGCGCCTGATGCGTTGTCATTGCGCCTGATGCGTGGCAGGTGCGCTTGGGATGGGGCGCTTGTGGAAGGCGCCGTAGGGGTTGCGCTGGGGCAGGCCAGCGCCCTGGGACGCCGACGTGGATGGGATCAGCCCGGTCATGCGTCCCGCAATGGGGGCAGACGGGAGGCGCGGGAGGGGGTTCAAGAAAACCCACCTGGCCGCTCTGACCACCACACCGTTTCAAACCTACAGCGGCACGGGGGTCGTGCGCCTCCATCGACCAACGATCCGGAGCAAAGATCCGGCTGGGGCCGATGGCAACGAAGAACCTTGCTGGGTCAGGATCCAACACCCGGACCAGGGACTGGCGGGGGGGGATCGCTGCTGTCCAGCAGGAATCGCGGTTGGCAATCATACCAAAGCGCCTCGGGGAAGATGGGCTGGGGGTAGCCCACGCGCAACAGGCACAGGCCATGGGGCGGAGCGGCCTCCCGCACCTCCTGCCGGGCCCCTCGGCGCCAGCGATCAACGAACACCTCCGGGGGGAAGCGGCCCTCGCCCACGCCAACGAGCTGACCCATGATCAGGCGAACCATGCCGTAAAGAAAGCCACTGGCCTGGATCTCCACCGCGATCACATCGCCCTGACGACCCACGGCCACCTCCTGGACGGTGGTGCGAGCGTGGGAGCGGCGACTGCCCGCCCGCTGAAAGGCGGAAAAATCATGCTCGCCCCGCAGGGCGTCCAGGGCCCGCTCCATGGCCCGCTCATCCAACCGCGCCTGGTGGCGATGCCAACACCAGGAGGCTAGGAACAAATTGGGGACGCAACCGTTATGGATGGTGTAGCGGTAGCGGCGATAGGTGGCGGAAAAGCAGGCATGCCAGTCGTCGGGCACGGCGCTCGCCGCCCGGACGCGAATCGTGTCGGGCAAACGGCCGTTCAGCGCCTTAGGCCACCGATGGGGAGGGATGGGACCAGCCGCGTCAAAGTGGACCACCTGGGCCGCGGCATGGACACCGCTATCCGTGCGACCCGCGGCAACCACCCGGGGCGAGGCAGACGGATCGAGCTGGATGATGACCTCCTCAAGGGTTTCCTGCACGGAGGCATGGCGCTGCTGGCGCTGCCATCCCTGAAAGGCCGCTCCGTTGTATTGCAGGCAGAGGGCGATGCGTTGCCGGCTCAAGGACGGCCCCGGCCCTCAGACCAACTCGATGATGGCCATCTCGGCATTGTCGCCCCGCCGTCGCACGGTGCGGATGATGCGGGTGTAACCGCCCTGGCGGTCGCCATAGCGGTCGGTGGCCTTTTCGAAGAGGGCATGCACCAGGCGCTTGTCGTAGATGTAGCTGATGGCCCGGCGGCGGGAGGCGAGGCTGCCGTCCTTGGCCAGGGTGATCATCCGCTCCGCTTCATCGCGGAGGGCCTTGGCGCGGGCCTTGGTGGTGGTGACCCGACCTTCACGGATGAGCTGGGTGGTGAGGCCACGCAACAGGGCTTTGCGTTGGTCGGCGGGGCGTCCCAACAGGGGAACTCGGCACTGGTGTCGCATGGGTCGGGGAACGAATCAGGGGGGAAGGAGGGGGCCGCCTCAGGCGGAGGTGCGGCTTTGGGGCAAGGAGATGCCGATGCGTTCGAGGGCCTCGATCACCTCATCGGCGGACTTGGAGCCAAAGTTTTTGATCTCCAGCAGATCCTCATAGCTGAATCCCATCAGGTCGGAGACGGAATTCACCTGGGCCCGCTTGAGGCAGTTGTTGGCCCGCACGGTCAAATTCCATTCCTCAAGCGTAATCTGAGGTTCGGCGGAGGGCTGGGGCTGCAGGGCGGGGTGCTGCGGGAGCGGGC
>JBKCVY010000248.1:0-3387 GCA_046317475.1 Cyanobacteriota bacterium
CCACACAACCGTGCGCACCAGGGCAGTGGGCAACCCGCAGGCCCCACATCGCAGGCCCTGTCGCTGCTCAACCACCCCCCAGCCCGGCGTTTGACAGGCTGGACAGGTCCTGCCCACACGACGCACCAGACGAAAGGCCAACCGGCGGATTGACGTCATGCGGGTGGGATTGCGGTGGGCGCGCATGTCGGTTTCCACCAGGGCCAGCCCATCAATGGAGGCCGCGGCCGCCGCGGCGATCGCCAGCTCCAAGGTGTCCCACCGGTCCAAACCCTTTACCACTCCCCCGGAATCGGGGGTGTCACTATTGGGTCGCACGATCAAGGCATGGCTGGGGAAGCCCACCATCCCCAGCCATCGCCGAAAGTCGGGGTCATCACCACTGACGGAGCTGGGGGACACGAGCCGGTGCGCAAAGTTGGTGCGCCGGGCCAACTCCTGCTCACTGATCATCAAGCACCGCCCGCGGTCCAGAAACACCATGCACTCGAGTCCCGCGGCCAGAAACGGCAGATGGGGATGGGGCCCGAAACTGCCCTCGCTGGCGATCGCCAGTGCGGTGTCGCAGTGCGCCAAGGCCGCCTTCGCTTTGGTGACGCAAGCCTCCAGGGCCGTTCCCTGGCGCGCCACCCCGCCACAAAAGGTTCCCAACGCATCCGTATCCACCGTTGTCACGTGGAGCAACTCCGCGCCAAGGCCATGGCGCAGGGCCCTGCCAATGACCCTTTCCTTGCCATGGCGCGTGGCCAGAGCCACCCGGGCACCGCTGTAGGGCGAACTGGAAGGCATCAATCCCGCGCCTGTTCCATCCAACGGCTTCCATTCTGGGGCACCCCCTGACAAAGAGAGCCACCACCCCAGGCGGAAGCCAAAAAAAGTCCGCCATCCAAGGGACGGCGGACCAAACTCTCCAGGAACTCCTATCCAAGCCATCCCCCCACGCGAGCGGCGAGCAAACGCCCACCAGCCATTGTGCTGGCGACAACCAGGGGATTAACACCGATAATCACAACAATCAGCTACCCTTCTTGATAAAAGTCGTCGGGTGTTTGCCATAACTCCCTAAGGTAAGCGGGGTTGAATCTCTAGGTAATTTCAGCCTCTTATCCATTCCTGGCTATTGGTGGCGACCCTCGGCAGATCCTTACCGAGGATCGCTAGCACCGTGCCATTCAGAAAAGTTTGCTCTTCTCCCAGCCATGAATCAGGCCATGACGACTCGCCATCTTCAGCTCAGTCTTCACCCTGGCGCCACAGTCCCCTGCAACCTGAGCTGGCGCATTGAAGACGGCTATTTGCAAGTCACAAGCTGGGGGGATCAGGGAGATTCCTTCACGTTGGGCCTCTGGGGCCCGGGAGACCTGGTCGTTCCACCGTTGATGCCCTTCACCCCCCTGCGGCTGTTGGCCCTTTCGGCGGCGCGCATCCAGGAGGCCAGCCCCGGTCCGGAGGACCGGGAAGCCTTCCTGCTCCAGCACAGCCAGCAAATTTCCACCTTGCTCAAGCTCAGCCGGACCCGCCCGGCAGAAGCCCGTCTGTTTCACTTGCTCACCTGGATCGGTCAGCGGTTTGGACGGGTCAGCCGTCGTGGCGTCAGCCTCTGTTTTGAGGAGATGAACCTCACCCACCGCAACCTGGCGGAGATTGCGGGCTTGACCCGCGTCACAGTCACCAAGGCCATCTCCCAATTCCGACAGACGGGAGCCCTCGTGCGCGAGGGAGAGGACGAGTGGTTGCTGCCCGAGGCCTGGGGCAGGAGTCAGCCATGAGAAAGGCGACCGTCAACCGTGGCCCGCCCTGCTGGTCTGTTAGCGGGTACCAGGTGGAAGCGGGTCGTGCAATCGATCAAGTCCACTTATCGGCAGCATTGCCAATCCTGCAAAAGTCCCACACCCAAGCCACCTAAATCCTTTTTAAAGTCTCATCACTCCTGCTCAGGGAGGGCGACAGGGAGAAAAGAAATTGTTCTTTTCGACCGATCGTCGTTGGTCATCTTCTTGGTTTTGGAGATTACTTCCAACCGAGTCTATTTCCTATCTCCAGGGTGCAGCCATGGTTGCTCCCTGCCTTCATGCGGCCCCCCTTTTTTGCCGCTGGTGCCCCTTACGCAACGGTTCTTTTCTTCCACCCCTGCCTCACCATGGCCAAGCGTCGACGTTTTGTGGCTCTGCTCGGCGGAGCCCTGTCCACCACCCTTCTCCTGGCTGGCTGTCTGGGGAATCCTCCGAGCCGCACTGGCGGAGGCACCACCGCGGCCCCCAGGGGATCTAGCACCACCGCGTCCACACCGGTAGCCGATGCGGACGTGGAAGTGAAGACCATCAGCTTGGGATTTGTCCCCATTCTTGAGGCCGCTCCCCTGGTGATTGGCGTGGAGAAAGGCTTCTTCGCCAAGCACGGCTTGGATGTTCAACTCTCCAAGCAATCGAGCTGGTCCGCCGCCCGCGACAATGTGGTACTCGGCTCCTCGGGGGGTGGCATTGACGGTGGGCAGTGGCAACTGCCCATGCCCCAGATGATCAGCGAAGGGGCGATCACCAATGGCAAAAAAGTGCCCATGTACATCCTGGCCATGCTAATGAGCCAGGGTAATGGCATCGCGGCTTCCAACAACATTAAGAATGGAAATCTCACCTACAATCTCAATGCTTCTTCCCCCGGCTTCTTTGAAGCTTTCAAGAAGAAGGAAGGTCGTAAGTTTCGTGCCTCCTATACTTTTGCCAAAGCCAATCAAGACCTTTGGATCCGCTACTGGCTCGCCGCCAGTGGCGTCAATCCCAACACGGAGGTGGAACTCCTGACCGTGCCGGCCCCGGAAACCCTTCAGGGCATGAAAACGGGCACCATGGAATCCTTCTCAACTGGCGATCCCTGGCCATCACGCATTGTCAAAGATGACGTGGGCTATCTGGCGGCCCTCACGGCCCAGATCTGGAAAGCGCACCCTGAGGAATTTCTCGCGGTGCGCGCCGATTGGGTGGACAAGCACCCCAAAGCCACCGTGGCCCTGCTCAAGGGTCTGATCGAGGCGCAAATGTGGCTCGACAAGCCTGAAAACAAGGATGAGGCCGCAGAAATCCTCTCCTCCCGCAAGTGGTACAACGTTCCAGTGGCTGTTCTCCAGGAGTCCCTGAAGGGTCAATACAAAATTGGCGCCCAGGGCACTCCCTCCAATGACCCCACGTTGGGGCCGCTTTATTGGAGCAGTGAGCGCGGCGTGATCTCCTATCCGTATAAGAGCCTCACCCTCTGGTTCCTGTTGGAGTCGCAGCGCTGTAAGTTCTATCCCGTCACGTTGGACCCCATCGAGCAGTCCAATGCGATCAACGAAAAAGTGAAGCGAGAATACCTTTGGCTGGAATCCGCCAAAGAGGAGGGTGTGCCCGT
>JBKCVY010000249.1:0-3374 GCA_046317475.1 Cyanobacteriota bacterium
ATCCACCAGAGGGCCGAGGCCGATTTGGTGGGCGATGCCGGCGCCGGTGAGGCCTTCGGTGATGATGCCGATCACGATGCCGAGCATGGCGAGGCGGCCATTCCAGGTTTCGGCGAATTCCACGAACCCAAAACGGGGGGAGGTGGTGGGGTCAGCCATGGGGGTGTTGAGAAGTGTTTCATCGATCGTAACGGATTGTGAAGGATCTGTCCAGTCCCCCGCCGCCTTCCCCGCCCAGGACGGCCGGCCCGTCCCCAAAAACAGGGCCTGGTCCGGCCAGGGGGTGGCCCAGGCCGGTCCGGACCCAAGGCGGTTGCGGCGTGTTGCGCGGGGCCAGGTGAGGGAGCGGCCGATGGTGGCCCTCCCTCGCCCACACCTTGATTAGACCGGATGCATCGCCGAGGCAGGAAGCGCCCTTAGGGACACCTGCTGTTTGCTCCGGCGATCGGGCGTCCCCCCCCGGACGCCCCCAAATTTCCCCACCACCTCCTAAACCCCACCGTCGCCCCTTCACCGTTCGGAGCGGGTACGCCTGTCGCCCCCTTTCGCGGAGGACACGACCCCAGGCTGCAGCGCACCGTGCACGGTCCCACGAGGCGATCAATCCACCAGAACCGAGGTTCCGCCAGGACCGTGGCCCGGCCAGGACCCGGCTCCCCTACGGCCCTGGTTCACTGCACTGGCAGGGATTTAGGCGGGCCCGTCCAACACGAACCGGAACCGCACATCCCCCTGGCGCAGCCGCTCGATCGCCCCGTTGATCTCCGCCATGGGCAGGTGCTCCACCATCGGCTGGATGTTGTGGCGGGCGCAAAACTCCACCATCCTCCGCAGCGTGGCGGGCGACGAGGTGGGACTGCCCGTCACCGTGCGGCGCGTGATGATCAAGTCGAAGGCCTGGAGGGGGATGGGCTCCAGCACCGCCCCCAGCAGGTGCAACGTGCCCAGGGGCGCCAGGGCCGCCACCACCGCTGGCCAGTCCAGCGGTTGATTGACGGTGTTGATGATCAGATCGAACCGGCCGCCGTGGCGGGGCAGCTCCGCTGGCGTCACCACCTCATGGGCCCCAAGGCGCCGGGCCTCCGCCGCCTTCGACGGCGAGGTCGTCACCGCCACCACCTCGCAGCCCCAAGCGCGGCAGAACTGCAACGCCAGATGGCCCAATCCCCCCACCCCGATCACGGCCCCCCGCGCGGTGGGCGACACCCCCCCCGCAAACCGGGGAGCGAACACCGTGATGCCCCCGCAGAACAGGGGTCCGGCATCCGCCGCCCGCAGCCCCTCCGGCACGGGAATCGCCCAAGCTTGGTGCGCCTTCACCGTGCTGGCGAGCGCGCCTGGACGGCCCACAATCGTGGCTTCCGCCTGGGCGCAGAGGTTGGCCCGTCCCCCCAGGCACTGGTCGCAATGGCCGCAGTTGCCCGCGAACCAGCCCACCCCACGCAGCTCCCCCAGCACACCGGAATCCACACCCTCCCCCACGGCGATCACCCGTCCCACCGCCTCATGGCCCGGCACGAGGGGATAGGCGCCCATGCCCCATGCGTTGTCCAGCATTGACACATCGCTATGGCAGAGCCCGCAATGGAGCACCTCCAGCAGCAGTTCATCGGGGCCGGGCTCCAGGGGCGGCGCCTCCACCCGCTCCAAGGGGGCGCCGGGTGCCGGGCTCTGCCAGTGGAAGGTCGCCATGGGGAGGCACCAAAAACGCATGTGACCCTGTTTTAGGGCCCCGCTCCGGAGGCTTGGAGCGGGACTGACGCGCTCACGCCAGCAGCACCAGGCTGATCGCCATCACCGCCATGCCCACCATCAGGCTGCCGATGGCCAGGTGGTGCGCTCCGTACTCCCGAGCCGCCGGCAGCAACTCATCCAGGGACACGTAGACCATCACCCCCGCCACGCCGGCGAACACCAGTCCAAACAGCAGGGGGTTGGGGAAGGAGCGAAACAGAAGGAAGCCCAGCAGTCCCCCCACGGGCTCGGCCAGGCCAGAAAGGAACGACACCCAAAACGCCGTTCGCCGGCTGTGGGTGGCGAAATACACCGGGGCGGACACCGCCAGGCCCTCAGGGACGTTGTGGATGGCGATCGCCACGGCGATGCTCACGCCCAGCCGGGGATTGGAGAGCGCTCCGAGAAAGGTGGCCAACCCCTCGGGAAAGTTGTGGATGGCGATCGCCAGGGCGGAGAACAGCCCCATCCGCAGCAGGCGACGCCGGCCCGCGCTGCCCATCTGCCCAAGGGCCTCGCTGGGATCGTGCACCGGCAGCCAGCCATCCAGCAGGGCCATGGCCGCGATCCCCAGGAAAAAAGCCGCCACCGCCGCCCCGTATCCCCCCTGGCGTCCCAGCAAGGGGGTGAGCACCTGGCGGGCCTTGGGGAGGATTTCCACCAGCGACACGTACACCATGGCGCCGGCGGAAAAGCCCAGCGACAGGGTGAGAAAGGCGCGGTTGTTGCGGCTGGAGCCGAGGCCGATCAGGCTGCCGATCCCGGTGGAGAGGCCCGCCAGCGCGGTGAGGCCTAGGGCCCATGCGCTGTTGTCCGCGACGGGCGGGACGGGCATGGGCGACAACGGGGTGACGGGCCGATGTGGATCATCCCCCATGGCCCTCGAGGCAGGCCCCCACCTGCTCGGCGGCCGCCAGACCGGCCTCCATGGCCCCCTCGAAGTACCCGGGCCAGCGCGGGGACGCCTCCGTGCCCGCCCAAAACACCCGTCCATGGGGCTGGCGCCAAATCGGGCCATAGCTTGTCCACGCCCCGGGGATCAGCACGTTGGTGAACGCCCCCAGGGTCCAGGGCTCGCCCGTCCAGTCGTGCAGGATCAGCTGGGAGGGCTGCGCCGCCCTCGGGCCCCAGTACGCCGCCAGGTCCGCCAGAACGCCCTCCTCGCGGGCTTGCGGACTGAGGTTTCGCCAGCGCGCGGCCGGCTCGCCAGCGATGAAGCTGGCCAGGAGTCCCGGCCGGCCGCCCGGTGGAGAGGAATCCACCGTGAGGCTGAGCAGGGGCAGGTCGCCGATGCCAAGGCCGTTGCAGCCCTCCTCCCGCCAGAAGGCCTCGGGATAGAGGGCCAGCACCTTCACCATCGTGCCCATGGGCGAGCGCTGCAGCAGGGCCGTCCAGTCGGGGGGCAGGGGAGGGGTGAAGGCGATGGCGAGGCGCAGCGGCGGAGGGATCGCCACCACCACCGCCCGGGCGTCCAGGACCCCACCGGCGCCATGGCACACCCGGGCCCCTGACGCCGTCTGCTCAATGGCCGTCACCGGAGCCCGCAGCCGTAAGCAGGGGGCCAACTCCTGGCTGAGCCGCTGGGCCACCTGGCCCATGCCCCCCTCCACAAGCCAGGCCTCCGGCGTGTCCCGTTGGGG
>JBKCVY010000250.1:0-16736 GCA_046317475.1 Cyanobacteriota bacterium
GCCTTGGACAGGGCGAGGCTTTCGGGATCAACACTGGCCAGGAGGCTGCCGTTGACGCCGCCCAGAAGAATTTCCCGTCGGCCATCAAGATCCACATCGGCCGGCAGGGCGTAGCCCGCCCCATTGGTGAGCAGGATGTCCGTGTTGGCAACAACCCGCAATCCGTTGTTCGCCCAGCGATAGATCACCGTGCGCGGATTGAGTTCCTCAATCTTGAGGGTGTAACGGCCCGTGCTTTTCGGGCTGTAAGAGGTGACACGCAGCCAGGGACTTGTGCTGCTCTCTGAACCGTCAAGCGTCCAGTTATCTGTCAACGTCAGCTCCGAGTTCAGCCCCGGTCCACTGTCATCGTCAAACGCTATTGGGGTGGAGGCTCCCCCGGAGTCTTCACCAGGCATGAGTTCGAGATAGGTATCGAAATCGGGAGAGGAAAGGCTGATGCGATAGCGCTTGTTCAGGAGGGGGCGAATGCCAGCAGGCTTCAACAAGTCCTCAAATAATTCGAAGCGACGACCATAGGTTGATTCGTTGAACCAACTCACAAATCGGCCGTCGACGTCCTGGTCTGGTAACACGCTTTCGAGGCTGAAGGTGACAGGACTGATGGCTGGACCGCTGAGCACCAATTCCAGCTGACCATCAGCGTTGAGGTCAACGGCACTCGGAGTGCCCGCCAGGAAGGGCTGTGGATCGAGCCCCAACTGCTGCGTCGCCGTGCCCTCCAGCAGGGTCTGTCCACCCGTGAGCCACACCCCCACCTTGGTGCCAGCAGCAACCGTGTCGTTGGTGCTGTCCGTGTCCCAGGCGACGGCAAAATCGGCGCGGCCGTCTTGATTCAAATCGGCAAAGACGGGGCGCAGGTCGCCATGGATCGGCAGCGTTGAAAGATCCTGGGGCAGGGTGGAGGTGGTGAAGCGACCCTGGCCATCATTGAGATAGGCGAGCAGTTGGTTGGCCCGGCTGATGGTCTCCCCATCGCTGACCGCATTGCGGACCAAGGCCACGAGATCGATGTCACCGTCATGGTCGAGGTCGATGTCGGAGGCGGCCACGAGCTCATCGAAGCCGTTCAGCGCGACGAGCAAGCCAGCGGGATCGGCCATGGAAAAGCGATCTGCAGGCGCGTGATACCGAAGACGTCCGCTGCCGTTGCCGGTGAGATTGACGGGTTCCGTCGATGACGGGGTGGCGCGCAGTTTAACGACAGAGCCATTCACCACCTGCACGATGTAGGTGAGATTTGGCTCCAGGCCTGCGGGTAACTGGTCGCCGCTGGCGGAGGGAGCCTCAAACCGGATCTCATCCCCATTCCGCAGTCCATGGCCGGGCAGGCGGAGCTGGTCGGTGCTCGGATCCACGGTGCTGGCCTCCAGGTCCACCACACGCATGGTCTGGGGCCGGTTGGCATAGACACCAGCCAGGGACTGGCCCATGGCATCCCGGCCGATGAGGAAGAGGTCCAGCAGGCCGTCTTGATCAAAATCGGCGAGGCGCACCTGGCTGGTCCAGCCACCGGCCTGGCGGTAGCCGGGAATTTGGCTCCCGATGGCGGTGGCGGCATCGGAAAGCTCAGGGACGAATTCGCGACTGCGGGTCAGCACATCGTTCGCCACGATGGTTTGGGAGGTGCTGAATTGGTCATGGGGGATGGTCTGGAAGAGCTGAGTGCCCTTGGCCCATTCCAATCTCAGATTGACCGGCACATTGGCGTTGCGCTGTTCAAACGCCAGCCGGATACGCACCGATTCAGCGCTCTTGAGCGAAACTTCGCTGCCGGCGCTGAGCCGCTGCTCACCCACAAAAAGCTCATAGCTGTAGTCGGTCCCCTGCGTTTGTCCATCCACACTCACGCGGAATTTGTAGCTGCCATCGACGCTGGGTTGGAGCAACCCATCCCACACCACGGCAAAGTCACCATCCATCGGACGCAGGGATGGGGAGCCCTCGGATCGGCTTGCCCAGCTGAAATCAATTTGACGATCCACCCGCTGTATCTTGGGAGACGTGAACGTGAGATCGTCGTAATAGGTGGCCTGCAATCCGCGCAGGCGCAAACTGACATCATTTTCGCCCGCTTCGGTGCCGTTGCTTTTGAAGAAGTCCTTGATGGTGACATCGTTGCCCAAGGGCCGACCGGCCTGGCTGCGTTGCACTCCGTCTTCGGCGATCCCGTCACGGTTGACATCAATCACCAGATTGGTTCCGGATTGGGCCAGGCCGATTTGGCCAACCTGCAGACCCCGCAGCGAGATCAGTTGATCGCTGTCGAGATACACCACATCATTGCCGGCGATTGCCGCCACGCCGGCCTCAATGCGACTGCCGCCGGAGATGACCCTCAGCCAACCCTGGCTGGGATCAAGCTTGGCCCGCTCAAACAACATGGGCTCAGGCTCCAATCCCAAATCCCTGAAGCGCTGGAACTGGGGCTTGCCATCCACCGAGGCCCAGCGATTCGCATCGGCCAGGAGAACGAACTGCTCGTAGGTCACGGCCGTGAGACGGGCCGGATGGTTGGGCAAGGCCGGAATCGGCGCCAGGTCGGCAAGACGGCCACCGAGGGCTTCGAATGCCTGTTCCAGGGTCAGCAGGGTGGAGCCAAGGATGTAGGTGTCATCACCGCTGCCACCCACCAGCAGATCCTGGCCGCCGCCACCGATCAGTGTGTCGGATCCCTCGCCGCCCCGCAGGGTGTCGTTGCCGGCGCCGCCGTCCACTTCATCACGGTCCAGCCCCCCATCGAGGCTGTCATCGCCCGCAGCGCCGCGCAGGGTGTTGCGTTGACGATCGCCAGTGATCACATCATCAAAACCGCTGCCCGTGATGTTTTCGATTGAGGAGATGTCACCCAGCACATCAAAGCTGCCCGTACCCGTTGAGAGGATGCGAATCGGTTGGCTGAGACCGGCATCCAGATAGAGGCCAAGCCAATCAGCGCTGTTGCTGGCGCTGGGTTGATTTTTGATGAAATAGCTATTGCTCAGCGCAAAGCTGGCACCTCCCGCCTGTCCGGTGGGGAGCGTGCTGTTCTGCCGCGGCCTCAGGCGGATGCGTGCCCCATCCGGCAGGCCATGGGAGGGGATCCGCAATCGGGAGGTGTCCAAGCTGATTTCAGCGGCCACGAGGGAGGTCAACAGGGCGCCGGCCGTCAGCCCGATCCAGTCCTGGTTGCCATCGCCGTCCTGGCTCACCCTGATCTGGGGCGCGGCGCCACCGGTCCCATAGGCATTGGTTTGGGAGAGGTCCACGCGCAGTCCCCCGACAGAGGCCTGGCTGTAGTCAGCCATATCTGCCCCGCCGGCACCCTGAAGCACATCCTCGCCACGACCGCCGAAAAGGAGGTCGGAATTGAGGCCCCCCACGAGCGTGTCAGTGCCAGCGTGGCCAAACAGACGGTTTCGGCCGGCCAGGCCAAGCAGCTCATCGTCGCCGTCGCCACCGAGCAACAGATCCATTTCCGTCTGCAGGTTGCTGCCCCGCAACCGGTCGTTACCGCTGCCACCGTCGAGATAGGTCACCGGCCATTCGCCGAGCCGGTTGCCGCCGCTGAGGGTGTCATTGCCGGCCCCACCCGCGAGTGCGCCGATGGGGCGGGATAGGTTGGCCCCCAGACGCCTCAGCCAGCGAACCTAGAAATTGTTACTCACCTCCGGGGACGTGAGATTAACGGAGGTGCCGTCGATAGCAGTGAACGGGTCGGCGGCGTCACCGCCTCGATTGGTAACGATGAAGCCAGTTTGCCCAGATGCATCCCGCAACTGGCTGTTGACGGGTGAAAGAACAAAGGGATTCTCAGACTGCGTAAAATCAGCAAAGACCACGTTCCCTTGGGTGAACGCGGTGCTGATTTTGATCGGCTTCGGATCACTCAGTCCAGGAAGCCTTGCCACATTCTTATTATCCTGAGTCCGATAAATCAAAAGAGCATTCTGCTCGCCATCCCTTTTGACTCCAAAGCTATAACGCCCCCCGGAGGCTGGCCCCCGTCGCAACTGGATGCGATCCATAAAGGGATTGAACCCTTCAATCGTGACAGGGGGTTGGTCGGGGTCGTAGAAATCCTCAGCGGTGTTCGCCAATACAAAGAGATTTTCCGTCGCCGTCCCACGCAAGGCGATGGGATTCAGGGGATCGTTGAGCTTCGCATAAACAAGCTGACCATTGGCCCCGAGCGTTTGCTTCGGTAGCCCCGCGATGGGATCGAGGATGACATCGGAACGGGCGTGATCAAGCGGGACCGCGCGCAACGCATAGACGCCGGCCTCAAGGCCCTCGGTGGGGAAACGGTAGTCAAACGTGGCCCAACGGCCATCGTTGGCATTGACGGGGAAAATCGCATTCTGGAAGGCAATGCTGGAGGAGTTGAGCGTGAGGGTCCCTGTTCCCTTGGCGGTCAAGACAACCGCCTGGCTGAGAGCAGCATCGCGGAACAACTGAATGTTGTCCCCGTCCATCGCCTTCACGTAATAGCGCACGCCAGCCGCCAATCCCGTCGGGAAGGAGCCTCCCGCGCGCATCGTCAGCGTCAGGTCACTGCCGGTGGCCAAGCCATGGCCAGGAACAACAAGACGACTGAAGAGAGTATCGACATTCTCGGTGGCTGAGATGCTCTGCAGGCCACGGTTGAGGAAGATGGTTGTGTTGGGATGGCCACCCACCTGTTCCTGGGCGCCGAACCGTTCCGGATTGTCGTCGACGAACAGATCCTCACCTGTGACGATCAGATCCGGGCGCCCATCGCGGTTGACATCCGCCAATTCAATGCTGCCATTCGCCAACCCTGGCAACGTGGTGGGGACTTGACGCAGGATCGTGTTGCCAACCGCACCTGTGAGGAGGTTGGCCTCGACTGTTTGGTAAATGCGAAGTTCGGGGATGGGCACGGTGGCACCGGTGGCCGTGCGGCGATTGAGATTGCCAAAGCCACTGATCACCAGATCGTTATCGCCGTCGCCATCGAGATCGCCAATCGCCACGTCGCCGCTGCTGAGGCCATCGCTGATCAGATCCGGCGTCAAGGTGAGGGCCACACTGGCATTGGTGGAGGTCTTGGCGGAGAGCCTCAAACCAGCTGGCTCGAGCACGGAGCGCAGGAGATCCAGCTCCGTCAGCGATCCAGTGAGGGTGATGCCCCCATCCGAATTCACCGTGACCTGGCCGCGATCGAACAGATCGAGGGGTTGGCCAGCGCTGAGCACCGGGCTGGCATCGGGGCCCAACCGAATCGGTGCGTGGAGGCGCCAGGCGAGGGAGCCGCTGCCGGAGCTGCTGATGTCGACAGCGGCAGCGGTGGGACTGCTGGTGGCCAAAAGTTCAATCGTGTTGGCGTCCACCACACGCACCCAGTACGGGCGGTTGGCCTGTATACCACCCGGCAGGATGGCCCTGCCCGTGGGAGTGGGGAAGCTGATCTGGGACCCATTGCCGAGGCCATGGGAGTTGATCGTGATTCGATTGCCGCTGGCGTTGACGGTGGTGGCACTGGCCTGAAGGGGCCGGCTGGATTGGATCGCCGCAAAGGCTGAGCCGAGGGTTAATTTGTAGTTCAGACGATTGAGCCCTGGGGTACTGGCTGTGTTTTCAAGGGCAAAATCACCGCTGATGTTGCTAGTTCCCGTGCCCGCTTGTTCAACAAAACGATCCTTGTAAATTCGATTTTCCTTGAATCCCGCCGTTCCTGTGTTCCGATAAATCCTTAGTAGCGTAGGCAGGATGGTCGCATCCGCATCACGATCATCGATGATGCCATCTTTTTTCCCATCCGCTCCACCGGCAACATCGCTCAGGGCCGCCGCGCTGCGGCCCATGGCAAAGAGGTCGTCCAGCACTGGACCACCATCTACGGAGAACCAACGAAGCTGGCTATCCACCATGCCATCGAGGTCTCCCACAATGGCCCCTGTCAATGGAATGGGTGCCACCCCTTCGCTGTAGTTGACAGCCAAGGAAAGGATTTGGAGGGTGGGTTTGCCATCCAGTCCGATGCCGGAGCGGGCCAGGTAATTGCTGCTGACAGCTCCAACGACGGGACCACCGGCAAACTTGCTCCAGGCTTGTGCATCCGTGCGCAGCAAACCCTGGATCTTCAGCACATAGGGCTTCTCGTCCGAGCCATTCACCAGCAATTCGATGGCGCCTGGCTGGGATCGCATGCCGATGGCTTCCCTGTAGGTCACCCCACTGGTGCCAGGGGGGCTGGTGACCAGGTCGTTGATGTCCAACAGCCCACCATCCCAGGAGATCACCGCTCGGTCCTGGCCCTGGGCATTCTTGGCGCTGCCGAGCATTTGGCCATTTGCGCTTAGAAAAATGGGCGATACGGTGGCCAGCTCGATGCCATCGCTGGGCAGCGTGCCCAGGTCTCTCACCACGTAAGTGCCAGTGGTCGAACGTTCCCAGCGCACGGCCCGCTCACGACCAAAGCGGTCGCGGGACGTTCCCAGCAGGAAGGTGCCGTCGTCGTTGCTGTCGATCAGCTTGTCATAACCAACGGGTGGTGTGGCCTCGGAGGTGGGGGTTCGCAGGCTGGGAAGCGGGACGACCGTCGTGTTGCTTGACAGCACCACAGCGCCAGCGAGTGGCGAAGGGAGCCCAGTGGCGTCATAGACCTGTCCACGAATCCGGTTGGAGGGGGACGATCCATCCACCCAGGCCACCATGGCGCGACCATCGCTTGAGGAGGTGATGGTTGGCTGATGTTGAGAGTCCTGAGTGCTTGTATTGACGAGGAACTCCACACCCTGCTTCAAGCCATCGGGTCCAAAGATTTGACCACGAATGGACGTGCCACTGCTGTCGCTTTCCGTTGGGCTGCTATCGACCCAGGTGACCATAAAACGTCCATTTGCCAAGGCAGTGATGGCAGAGGAATCAGGCCACCCATCCCTTGAGGTATTGACTTGGAATTCCGGACCAAACTTGACTCCTGTGTTCTGGAAGATTTGCCCACGAACGGCCTGCATTGGCGAGCTGCTGCCCAGATCCGTCCAGGTGACGACAAACATGTCATTGCTAATCCTTGCCACATCAGGCCTGACCTGATCGTCTGGACTGGATGTGTTGATCAGTATTTCTGGCCCTGTTCGAACCCCCTGACTTGTAAATATCTGTGCCTTGATCGATGTGCTGCCCTCAGCACCTTCTCCCACCCCACTTTCATCCGTCCATACCACCACGAACCCATCATTCGCAAGGGCTTCAATCGCGGAGCTGTCCTGCCCACCGGAAAGGCTGCTATTGACAATGAACTCAGCCCCAACCTTGCCGCCAGTGGCGTTAAAAACTTGGCCACGGATGGCGGCCCCTTGCGTGTCGCCGCCACCATCCCTCTGGTCCGTCCAGGTGGCGACAAATCCACCGTTGCTTAGAGAAACGAGGCTGGGATCACCACTTTTGTTGGGCGGAGCAAAATTCGGGAGATTGGGTAATCCATAGTTGCGGAAGACGGTGGTGGTTCCGTTACGGTTGCCGATAAACGCATCTAGATCACCGTCGGCGTCGATGTCGGCAAAACTTGGACTTGCTGAGATGCCAACATCAGAGAGGCCAAACGGATTGGTGCTCAGACTGGTAAAGACAGGCAAGCCAGCATTGCCTGTGTTGCGGAAGAAAATTGTATTTCCGTCACGGTTGCCGATCAATGCATCAAGATCACCATCCGCGTCGATGTCGGTGAAGCTGGGATTGGCTGATAATCCTACGTCCTCAAGACCAAAGGGACTGACACCTTCGCCGGTGAAGACAGGTGACGCGCCCGTGCCCGTATTTCGTAGGAATGTTATCAATCCCAAGTTTTCACCAATGAATGCATCAAGATCTCCGTCGGCATCAATGTCAACGAACGCAGGACGGGCGAAGGAGCCAACATCAGAGATCCCAAAAGGATCATTGCCCTCGTGGACCAATGCTGGTGATGCAGGGCTGCCTGTATTGCGGAAGAAACTTGTCAGTCCAGCCCCGTTGCCGATGAACGCATCGAGGTCGTCATCGCCGTCGATATCGACGAAGCTGGGACATGCGGATGTACCCACATCGAATAGGCCAAAGGGATTTGTAGCCTCGTTGATAAAGACAGGCGAATTGCTGTCACCTACATTGCGGAGAAAGACAACGTTGCCTTCCTCGTTGCCGATAAACGCATCAAGATCGCTATCGTTGTCGATATCGGCAAAACGTGGATTGGAATAGCTACCAACATTAGGAATGTCAGGAGATACTGCGATGGCCGAGGACATTAGGAACTCACTACCAAGTTTCTCGGCGCTCCCATTAAAGAGTTGACCCACAATCTGGGACTGGTTGGCGGTTCCCTGGCTCCAGCTGATCAGAAAACGATTCTCCGTCAGGCCCGTAATGGCAGGACCAGCCAGGATGTTTGACGCGGAGGACGTGACAAGAAACTCATTCCCCAGCTTGGCCCCGGTGCCGCTAAGGATTTGGCCGCGGATGTTGCTTGTTACACCGCCAGCACCGTCGCTGACCATTTGGATCCAGGTTGCGACGAAGCGTCCGTCACCAAGTGTTGTGAGGGCTGGCGAAGACTGGTTGCCGCTTGTCGTGTTCACTTGCCTTTCAGTGAATCTCACGGCGCCAACAGCGCCATTGCCACTGAGGGTGACCGGCTGCAAGTCGTATGCGTTATTGTCCAGCCATGTCGCCGTCAACACCGATTGGGGCGTTGGCCCATCGAGTCGGAATGCCCTGGACGTGCCCGCCACATCTGCATAACCAACGATGCGGTGAATCCCAGCCACCACCTCGATATCAGTGAACTGGTAGGAGGTGGGCTGGATCCCTCCTGGCCAGCTGACGGTGGGTGTTGTCAGCGTGAAATCGTCATTGTCTCCAGCAATGCTATTGGCATTATTGCGGGTAAAGATGGAGAACCCACCACCTGAGCTGTTAGCACCAATGCCCCAAAAAGTACTGTCCGCATCTCCTGTCGTCTTGATCGTTCCCTCTCCACTGATGCCATTGAGACGCAACGGGGCGAGGTTGCGATCGCTACTCCAAATCCAACTGCTGCCAGGGTTGTCCAGGTCATACCCGTGGGCCCTGCCCTGGCGATTCATTCCCATCAGCTTTGTACTCATGCCAGATTCAACCAACGGCAGGGCGGTCGCACCCCGTTGGCTGATCAATCGGTTGGCCACAAATGTGGTTGGATTGACGGTGTAAATCTCCCCATTAATAATGAGTTCTTGTTCAGGAGAGCCTGTGCTGAACAACTGTGCCCAGTCGACGCGACCACCACTCCGGGCGCTGATGTTGTTGCTCACCGGTGCCAGAAAACCGTTAGCGGTTCCTTGCATCACCTCCAAGACCATGGAGCCGCCATCCAAACCGGTACGCACCAAGTCCACAATTCCGTCACCATTAACATCGACGAAACGGGCTTCCACGTTGATCAGATCCTTCAGACCATTGGCTGCCAGCCCGTTGGCCGGGTTGATGGTTGGAATCGGATCTCGGTCCGTGCTCGACACGAGTGAGCGCGGCTCCAAGTTGCTTCCGGAGGCGGGGTTGAAGAACACTTCCAACCATTGGCCCGATGCTTCGAGCCGATACAGACGGGTCACCTCGCGACGTTCGAAGAGTTGATCGTTCTGCAGCGTGAAGGCGTCGGCACCACGGGCCTGTTCCGCCACCGACTTGCCACTGACCACGAGGAATGTCTCAAGCTTTCCATTGATCGTGATGGTGGCGACATCTGCCTGGCCATGCACCACACCCATCAACCCCAAGTTGTGCCAATCCATCCAGATACCATCTGGACCACGCAGGAAAAATTGCAGACTCTCGAGATCGCTGGCTCCGTTCGGGTCGCGCACCTTGGCCTCGCCAAGCCGGAACTCATCCTGCTTGGCATACACCGGCTTCTCGCTCTCCAATCGGAGACGATCCGGTGGCACATTCTGCTCGTCAATGTTGCCGCGTCCAATCTGTTTTTCGCGACCGTCCACCAGCTCTGCCAACACCTGATTGGTATCCAGATCGATCAGGCTGGTGATGTAGCGTCCTGCAAACTCGCCACTGCCCCGCAGCTCTTCTTTGATCAGCAAGGACCCGAAACTGAGTCCATTCGTGATCTGAATGACATCGCTGCTGGCCCCTGTCACAAGGTTGCCATCGGCATCCAGGTTGCTCCGGAAGTTGAGGATCGTGTCCTTGCCGCTGCCGGGGGCCAGGACGAACACCACCCCTTTGCTGCTGTCTCCGTTGTATTGGCCTGGGAGGTAGCTATGGCCAACCATGCGGTCGTTGCCGTAGCCGCCCACGAGTCGATCGAAGCCCGTCGCGCCAACGGATAAGGGGTCGCCATCGGCGTAAAGGGTGTCGTCACCCACGCCACCGAAGAGGGTGTCGTTCCCCGCTCCCCCCATGAGGACGTCATTGCCTTTTTTGCCCTCCACGGCCGTGGGATCATCCGTGTCATCCGCCATCAGCAGGTCGTTGCCATCACCGCCCTTCAGGACGTCGCTGCCATCGCCGCCCCAAATCTCATCGTTGCCGCCCTGGCCCGCCAGCAGATCGTTGCCATCTCCCGTGCTGAGCTCCGGCAGATCGCTGGTGGCATGGCCACGCAGCAGGTCATTGCCATCGCCACCCTCGAGGGTGTCAGCTCCCAAGCCCCCCTCCAGCTGATCGCTGTCCTCTCCCCCAAGCAGCGTGTCACTCCCCCCTCCACCGGCGAGACTGTCAGCCCCTGAGCCACCGTCCAGGCTGTCATTGCCCAGATCACCACTGAGAAGATCGGCCTCCAGGCCACCGCGAAGCTGATCGTCGCCGTCCCCGCCCGCCAAGGTGTCCTTACCTAACCCACCGCTGAGCTCGTCGTTGCCGGCTTCTCCCTGCAGCTCGTCATCCCCCTCCTGGCCCTGAAGGGTGTCGTTCCCCGCGCCGCCGAGCAGTCGGTCCTTGTGGTCCCCACCCAGGAGCACGTCGTTGCCGAGACCGCCTTCCAGGAGGTCTTCCCCAATGCCGCCATCCAGCGTGTCGTTACCGCCACCACCCCTCAAGGTGTCGCTGCCCTCCTCTCCCACCAGTTGATCCATGCCATCGCTTGCCGCCGCAGTGCTCCCATCGCCAACGAGCAGGTCGTTGCCGGCTGATCCGTAGAGGAGATCGTCGCCACCACGGCCGTAGACAGTGTCCTGGCCCGAGCCAGCCATCACCAGGTCACGGACGGCTGAGCCAAAGATCTGGTCGTCATTGTCATTCCCCTCGATCTCCGCACCATTGATGCCGGCGACGATGGTGTCGTTGCCGGCGTCCCCGCTGATCAGATCAAAGTCGGTCCCACCGCTGATGGAATCATTGCCATCGCCACCCTGAAGCGTGTCGAAGCCTCCGTCGCGATCGGTGATGGTGTCGTCGCCATCCCCCCCCGCAACAGCGTCATTGCCACTGCCGCCATCCACAGCGTCGTTGCCAGCGCCCCCATCAAGTCCGTCATTGCCACTGCCTCCAACCACACTGTCGTTGCCATCACCTCCTAGAACCGTGTCATTGCCGCTGCCGCCATTCGCACTGTCATTGCCAGCGCCCCCATGAAGTTCGTCATCACCGCTGCCGCCATCCAGGAGATCGTTCCCTCCCATGCCCCGCAACGTGTCGTCGCCGGTTTCTCCTTGTAGCGTGTCATTCCCCTGCTGAACCGACAGGTCGTCACCGATGAGGAGATCCTGGCCCAGGCCGCCCCTGAGGGAATCGGAATCGGCGCCTCCCTGGAGACGATCATTGCCATCCCCTCCGTCAAGATTGTCATTGCCGGCATCCCCTAGGAGATCATCACCCTCTGGGCCCCCAAACAATGTGTCACCATCGGCTCCCCCCCGCAACTGATCCGCGCCCTCTCCCCCCTGCATGAGATCGGCTCCGGCTCCGCCAAGAAGGCTGTCGAGTCCATCTCCACCGTCAAGGTTGTCATTGCCATCCCCACCCAGAAGCTGGTCGTTCTCGTCATCACCGAACAGGGTGTCGTTGCCGGCCTCGCCTTCGAGAACATCGTCCCCGAAGCCTCCCCTTAGGCTGTCGTTGCCACTTCCTCCCAGGAGGGCATCGGCCCCATCGCCGCCCTGCAGCGTATCGGCTCCGTCCCCACCGGCGAGACTGTCATCATCGGCCTCACCCTGGAGGAGATCAGCGCCCCCCCCGCCTTCCAACCCATCATCCCCCTGACCGCCTGAGAGGGCATCGGCCGCAGATCCACCAATTAACGTATCGCCGTCCAATCCGCCAGCGATGGCAACGGCGATGGCTACGCCACTGGCGTCAAAACGGTCCTGCCCATCACCGAAGTCGGCCCTGACCTTAAGCACATTGGCAAACGTTTGCGAACCGATTCCCTGAGCGTCAACCCGTAGGCCCGCGGCGAGAGTGAAACGTTCGCCCACGTCTTCGTTATTGCGCGCGCGATCGATCGCGAAGGCGCCCACGTTGAGCAGCAGGTCTCCTCCATCCATCCGACCCAGGCCGAGAGGCAGGGCTGCACGCCCGCCTGGCCGGGAGAGATCGAGCAGTTTGATGGGTCCGAGGCTGAGCAAGTCTTTGCGATCGGTGGTGAATCCCTCCGTGAAGCTGAAGGAGAGATATTCCACATACACACTGAAACCGAGGGTGACGCTGCCATGGATATCGAAAACATTGCCGATTCCTCCCGCATTAAAGTTTGCGGCAATTTCCAAGGCGCGGATTCTGCCATCGGCGTTGGGGTCGTTGAGGTTCAGGCTGAGGATGCCGCGGAGCTTGGCCTCTGCACCCGCCGTGAGGACGCGGGGGATGCCAACCTCCCCCTTGACATAGAGTTCCGCATTAAGGGAGAGCCCTGGTTGCAGACCGCGTTGCGTATCAATATAAAAACCCTCGAACAAATCACTGCTGCTTCCCCCTCTAACAAGCTTCTGTAAACCTGTGGCGTCGTAGCCAAAATTCAGTGGTGCAATGGAGGCTCCGATTGATCCGCCAAACGCTCCAGAGACTGGGGGGGTGGGCCAGAGCAGGGTGCGAAGCTCCCCTCCCACATTCACATCCAACCCAGGCAAGCCAAAGCGGAACAGATCAACCGTGGAATCCCCTAACAGCAGCCCAAGCGCTGAACTGGGATTCTCAAGAAGACTGAATTCAAAGTAGGCCTTGCCGCTGAGGCCAGCCGTGGCACTGAAACTAGATGCGGTGCCTTTGGGTAGCGAATCCAGGCTCTGCTTGAATTTATTTTGAATCTGAGTCTTAATGCCTTTGGTGATATTGCTCGGATTCGTTGCGTAGGCGCTGGAAATAAGGGAATCAAATTTGGCTGACCGCGGACGCAGGGAAGCCAATGTTTGGCCGGCCAAGCTGATGCTGCCAAGGTCGATGTCGCCCGAGCCGGCGAGCTGGTCCAGGCCGCGGGAGATGGCGCTGATTTGGGGAATTGCCTCCAGGAAGGCGAGATTGATTGGTGGGCGTCCGGTAATGACAGTGAACAGGGGGCTCTTGGCCAGATCGATGACTGAGATCTTGAGACCCGCCTTATCGAGCCCAGGAAGCGGCTTGGTCAGGAAGTCCACCACCGGCTTGAACTCATTCACCACGCCCGACACCTTGTCCAGCATGGGCTTGGCACTCCGCACCAAGCCAGCCACATTCAGCTTGGCGTTCGCGAGGGTGAAGTCCTCCTTTTTGAAAGAGCCCACGCTGGAGTCGTAGGTCAGTCCGGCACTGATGTCGGTTTTGTAGGAGGGCAGCAGGGTTGACAGCTTGCTGCTCAGCTCGGCGGATGCGGCGAGGTTGATGCCTGCACTGAAGCCAGGCTTGACGTTCCCAGCCGCATCCAGATCCAAACGCAAGTCTGCATTGGCCCTCAAGGCCGCTGAGGCGCCAGCTGCTGGGGAGGCTTTAAGTTCCAGGAATCCCAGCTTGCCTTCCAGATTTCCCAGGTCAAAACCGGCGTTGAGCTTCAGAAGAGATTCGCCTGCGATTTGCAGTAGCTTTGGTTTGCCATCTGAGAGCGCATCTACGCCTAGATTGAGCGCAAAATAACCCTTGGCTTTCCCCGCGCCCCTAATGCTGAATCCCAGGGAACTGAGACCCAGATCGGAGTCAAACGATCGTGCTGGCAGGTTGAAGAGTTGATTGGCACTCCGATCAAACTTGACAGAAAGAATGCCGGTAGGAGTATCAATGCTGAAGCGATCATCCTGGTCAAAAACGCCAGCATTTCTCAGCTGCGTGTTCACTTGATCCGTGCCATAATCCACCGCATTGGCAAGGATCCCCTCCAGTGTGTTATTGAGCCTTTTCATCAGTTCCAGGCCACCCTGGTTCCCGGTGGCAGGTGCGGAAGCTCCGGAGGGGGAACCCAGCCCAGAGCCTGCCTGATCCAGCAACGAATACCCGAGCTGATTTTTGACGCGTTGATCGAATTGATTGACAGAGTTCAACACCCCCGACAGGGCATCGAGAAATTTGAAGAAGCCATTTTTATTTCTCGTGGCGTCCAGTTGCCTGGTTTGAATCCCCCCGGCCACAAATGTGATGGCAACGTCTGGCCTGATCTCTGCCACCGGCCCCTCGCTGGGGCTGGTGTTCTGAATTTCCCCAACCATCCAGTCTGCAGGCAGCCCCAAACCATTCGTCGCTGGCCCAAACGCCATGGTTCTCGGCTGCTCGCTATCCACAATGCGTTGGCCAGGATCGATCTCCTGAATCCGGGGCCACACGGTGGGGGATGGCGGGGCCCCGCCAAGATTGGCTGGGTTGCCTGTCCAGCCACCCATCTCAAGGATTGTCTGGTTAAAGTGTCCAGAACGCGGCTGAACATCAGCCCCAAAGAGTGGTAGGCCTGCCCCCTCCACGACCAGACCGTCCTTCAGCGGTTCCCACGCCAGCGGCCCGCCCCCAAGCTCCAGCGCTCTGCCATCAGGGGCGTGACGACGGGGGGTAGGTGCTTGTGGGGCCGACATGGCAGTGCTGCGAGGGGAGGGGTGAATTCAGTCGAGGGAATGGTTCAGGGCAGCTTGAAGCGGGTGGTGATCCACTCCAGCAGCTGATCACGGCGCCCCGTCCAGCCCCGGAGCATGCCCTGGATCTGGGGCAGGCGTTCCCCTTCCAGCACCTGCTGTTCAAATGCGGCCGCGAATACCAGGGCGGATCCGAAGGGTTCCCCCTCCTGGCGGACCTCGGCTGGGGCCACGGTGAGGGTGAGCGTCTGATCCTCCAGCCTGTAGGCGAACTGCAGGGTGGCTTGCATGGGCTCCTGGCCGATGGTTTGCCAATCGCCCGGTTGGAGCAACCGTTCCCGCAGGGTTCGGCTGGCCCCCTCCGGATCGTTTTCATAAAGAATGACCGCCCGCAGCACCGTCTGCAGACCCTGGTAGGCCAGGCGAGGCAGCGCCTGGCAGTAGCGCGCTAGCAGCTCGGCCAGTTGGGGGGCCGCCGCGGCTGGCGTATCGAGGCGCTCCTGGCCGCTGAGGATCTGGCCCTGGGCCAGCAAGATCAGCCCGTTGTCAAACACCAGCTGGGCGCCCTCTGGGGAGCAGATCGCCTCCTGAGCCAGGGCCCAATCCCCTGAAATGATGCCCGCACCCTGCAAAAAGCCAAGGTTCAGGGTCGGAGGCGCATGGTTGGCGACGCTGAGGCGAAGGATGAGATCCTTCAACACAACTCTCGTCCCATCGGAGGGAGGTGAAGGCTGGGAAACGGTCATCAAAAACCACCACAAACAGGACGTGGACCTGAACCAGAGCTTGGACCTGAACCAGGGCTTGCAACTGCAACCTTGGCGAGGGCTGTGGCGGTACCCGCAGATCAAGACAGATTGATGGCTTGAGCCGTCGCACCATTTCCGCGCCCCTCACCGCCCTTTGGCCGATGCTGTCGGGGGAGACTTTTTCGTACAGAGTTCTTTCGTACCCTACGAGTACCGCTTTGCCGGGCATCTTCTGCCGCTTGATCTTTACTTTTTTTGATTGCTTGGCTTCGGCGCCAGGCTTCCGGCCCCGGCCCACGCCCTACTCGTTGGCAACCAGGCCATGACCCTTCCGCCCCCCCCGCCCCCCGCCGCCGTTCCGTGCACCCGCGGCTTGCGCATCAGTGGCGGCTTTGAGGGCTGGCTGGCTGAGCGTCATGTGTCGCTGGCCATCACGACCTACCGGTCCAACCGCTTGCTGCTGCTCGGCCGCGCTGCAACGGGCGGACTGACGATGCAGGTTCGCGTCTTTGATCGGCCGACGGGCCTCTTCCTAGAGGGCGAAAGCCTCTGGCTGGCTGTCCGCAACCAGATCTGGCGCCTCGACAACCATCTCCACCCCGACGCGCGGCCCGGGCCTGGGGGTGCCGACCGGCTGTTCGTGCCGGCCTGCAGCACCGTCACCGGCGATGTGAACACGCACGAGCTGGTGGTGCCGACGGCCGGCCCTGGCCGCGGCCAGGCCCTGTTCGTCAACACCGCTTTCAGCTGCCTGGCGACGCTCGCGAGGGGCTGCAGTTTCGCGCCGCGCTGGCAGCCGCCCTTCGTGGGGCAGTTGGCGGCGGATGACGCCTGCCATCTCAACGGCGTGGCACTGAGGGACGGCACCCCCACCTGGGCGACGGCTTGCGGTGGACAGGGGGGGGGCCGCCAGCTGGCGCCGGGACCTTCGCGCTGGTGGCGTGGTGCTCCATATCCCGAGCGACAGCGTGGTGGCCACCGGCCTGTCGATGCCCCATTCGCCCCGCTGGCACCAGGGCAAGCTCTGGCTGCTCAACTCCGGCAGCGG
>JBKCVY010000251.1:0-8689 GCA_046317475.1 Cyanobacteriota bacterium
CCAGGGCTCGCCATCTGCCAGTTCGTGTTTCAAAAGCTGGAGGGGCAGGAGCACTATCAAGGCCGTTTTGCGGGCCAAACGGCCGAGACCTTCTGAATACCGTCCTGGCCAATCCCACGGGGCGCCCATGGGGGACGGGAAAGGGTCCTTGACTCTCCCCCGACTGGAGAGTGCACGATTGAAGCCCATCGATGATCCGTCATGCGTGGCGTGTTGACCTCGCTGGCCATGGTCTGCCTGTTGTCGCCGCAGGCGGCAACGGCCCAGGTGGATCCCCATGCCCATCACGAGCACCATCAACCAGGGCTTCCCGGCGCGGCGACACCGTCTCCGGCCGCGCCCTCCCCAGCCGCCAGTGCCGCCGACCACAGCGCCCACAGCCACGACATTGGCCCGGCGGGCCAGACCTATGACCTGCGCTGGCTGGACGCCATGGTGCAGCACCACACGGGTGCCCTGCGCATGGGCGAATTTGTGTTTGACATCGGCGTGCCTGGGGTCGGAGCCCTGGCCAAGGAGATTTGGCGCGACCAGGCCCAGGAGATCAGGGCGATGGGGCAATGGCGCAAGGCCTGGTATCCGGAGGCTCCCGTGTTTCCCGTGGTGCTCAAACCCGGCGGCGACCCAAACGCCATGGCGGATTTGATCCGCATGGGCCCGGCCCAGATCGAGGCCATGCGCATGATGGGCACCACACCCACCCGGGCCAACCGGGTGACCTGGTTTTTAGAGGGAATGCTGCACCATCATGGTGGTGCCTTGATCATGGCGCACGACGCGCTGCAAAAAACGAGCAATCCCACCCTTGTGCGCCTAGCCCGGGCCATTATTGTGGCCCAGCGAAAGGAGATCATCCAGCTGCGCCGCATGTTGTGGCATGACGGACTGGAAAAGCCGGAGTATTTCCAATACGACAAGTGGTTTTCGCTGAACTGAATCAGCCAGCAACATGGAAAAGAGTAGGCACAGCCTGTCCCAGTCCACGGGCCCAGTTAAGTCAATCGCAGCAAGCCAGTCCCATCCAAATCAATGAAACTCGCTTACCCACGGCTCTGCATGAAACGTCCCCTTGCCTGGCTGGCTCCAAGTCTCCTCGCCTTGCTGGTTTCCCCTTCGGCCTGGGCTCAAAACCATGACATGTTTCCAACGAAGGCGGCCGCCCTGCAACGGGCCAAGCAACTTCAATGCGCTGGCGCCTTCCAGATGGGGAAGGACTGGATGCCCTGCAAAGACTTGGCAACGTATGAGAAAACCGTGCGCAAGACCCCATGACACAGCCCCACTGCGTTCCCCAGGGACGTCCAAACGGCCTCGCCCGGCCCGCGGCACTGCTGGCCCTGCTGCTTTCCCCTTGGTGGGGGACACCGGGCTCGGCCCACATGCGGGGGATGTATGCCACGAAAGCGGAAGCGGAACGGCGCGCCGCTGAACTGAACTGCAAGGGCACGTTTCCGATGGGAACACGGTGGATGCCCTGCGCGAATGAGCGACAGCTCCACGATGCTCTGCAAAAAGCACCATGACCCACCCAACCCACCCCCGTCGCTTCCGCCGCCTGCATCGCCTGCTCGTGCCGCTTGCCGCTCTGCCGCTGGCGCTCACAACCCTCTCCGGTGCCATCTACGGCGGACTGTTGGGCTGGAACATCGACGCCCCCTGGCTGCTGCGGCTGCACACCGGCAATTTCGGCCTGTTCAGTCTGCAGCCGGTGTATTCACCCCTCATCGGTCTGTTGACGTTGGGGCTGCTGGCCTCCGGCCTGGTGATGTATGGGCGGTCGGGATCCGGCCGGCTCAGGTCCTAACCCGTCCCATCCCGCTTGACGCCGCCGCAGTCCCGCCAGCTGGCCAGCAGCTGTGTCAGCTCGCTTTTCATGGTCCGCAAATCCTCCATGCGGGCGTCGATGGCGGTGAGCTTGGCGGCGATGCTCTCCTTCACGGCCGAGCAATTGCAGACGCCCACCCGACGCGCCTCCAAGATGCGAGCCAGCTCCGCGATGGAGACATCCATGGCCCGCAGGGCACGGATGACGTCCAGTTCGGCGAGGTTCTCGGCGCTGAACAGGCGATAGCCCGCCTCGCTGCGGCCAGAGGGATGCAGCAAGCCTTCGTCGCAGTAGAAGCGGATTGTCTTCACCGGCAGCCCCGTGCGCTTGGCCACCTCCCCAATGCGCAGGGCTGTCCCCTCTTCCTCCGCCACCGAGCGACGGCGCGCCATGGACCCAACTCCCCAGCGGCTGAATGCTGATCCACGTTAGGGAGCATCCGCAACGGTTGGCCAGGCGCTCCCCTGGCTGTGCCGCCTCGGGGGGGGCCATGCCAGCCCCCAAATTCTCCAGCCCAGGCCATCTACTGGACACTGGGGTTAAGGTGCGCGAACTCAAAGGTTTGCCTGCCGTGCGGAGACCGTTGCTCAACCTTCTCGCCCAGGGCTCGGCATGCCTCGCCCGTCCTGTCGTGCTGAGCCCCGTCAGCCTCGCCGCCACTGGAGGGGTGCCAGCCGTCTACGCCACGCAGGCGGAGGCCGAGGAAGCCGCCAGGCGCCATTTCAACTGCAGCGGTGCCCACAGGATGGGCAACCAGTGGATGCCCTGCGCCAGCCACGGAGCGCCCCCCAACCCCGGGCAGGGCGGCACCCACCCTTGATCCCTCGCCCCATCCGCTGACCCCACCGTTCCTCTCCCCCCTCCCGGTTCCCACCCATGGCCCAGTGCGGCGACACCCCCAAGCTGCTGGCCATCGGCGTGGCGCCCTTGGGGATCGTGTCCATTGGCGTGGTGCCGATGGGCGTTGTAAGCATTGGGGTCGTGCCGATGGGCGTGATCAGCCTGGGAGTTGTCGGCATGGGGGTGGTCAATGCCTGCGTGGTGGGGATGGGGGTGCTGGTGGCGGGCGTGCATGCCATGGGGATCTGGGCGATCAGCCCAGCCACCAGCCACCACCACGGCGGCCGGCCCGCGGCCCAGGCCCTGATGGCCTATCCCAGCAAGGCGGAAGCGCTGCGCAAGGCCAGGGAATTGGGCTGCAGCGGCGCCCACGCCATGGGGTCGCGCTGGATGCCCTGCGCCGGGCACCCGCTGGGGATGCCCTGAGCCCCCCCGCCTTCAGCCCTGGGTTCAAGCCTGCGCCATCAAAGCTGACCTGCCCTTGCGCGTCACCCGGCTGGTGTTGCAAAAGCGCGTCCAGGCCACCAATCTGATGGCCTATGCCGTCCTGCCTGGTGTTGGGATTGGCCAGGCGTTGGGGCTGCCCGTGCGTCGCCTGCGCCTCCTGCTGGCCGACCTGACGGCCCTGGGGGTGGTGAGCGCCACCGCGGCGGTGGGGTTGGCGCTGGTGATGGCGCTGATCTGCGTCCCGAGCTTGGCGTCGCTGGCGGGCGCCCCGGACGTGCGAAGCGCACTGGGGAGGGCGGCCCTGCTGGGGCTGGTGGGCCAGGCCCGCTCACGTTGACGGCCGCACCCGGAACCTGGAGCCCGCCACCAGGAGCGCCGTCAGGACCAACGCCGCGCCCAGCAGCGTGCGAGGTCCGAGTGGTTCGCCTAACAGCACATGGGCGCTCGCCAGGGCCACCAGCACCACCGCATTGCCCCACAGCGCCACGGTGATCGCGCCAAGGCCCCGATAGCTGGCCAACAGCATGAGTTCGCCGCCCACGCTGATCCCGCCGGAGTAGACGAGCAGCACCCCCATCAGCCACCACCAGCGCAGGTGCAAAAACTGAGCGGGTCCAAACGCCACAAGGGTGACAGCCCCAAACACCAGGGCCGCCGCGAGGCTGGAGAGGCCAATGGTCAGCCCGGTGCCCCAGCCTTTGGTCGCCACCACCCGATTCAGGACTCCGGCACCGGCAAAGGCGCCCACACTGAGCAGGGCCCACCCCACGCCCAGGGCCTCCAGGCCCGCCCTACCCCCAACGGCGGGGGACGCCTCCATGCCGCGGCTGATGAGGAGGCCCATGGGCAACAACACCAGGGTGACCCCAAAGCGCGGCGGGAGGGGCTCCCGCAGCAGGGCCCAGGCCAACAGGGCGGTGGTGGGCAGCGTCAGGGTGGACAACAGCGTCTGGCTGGTGACGGTCAGCCGCTGCAGGGCGAGAAAGTAGGCCACCGGACCCAAGAGAAAGCCCAGGCCAGCGCGGCCCAGCAACAGCCACCGGTCGGACAGTGTCAGCGAGGGAAGCTGGCGCCGAACGCCCCCCTGGTCCAAGAGCAGCATGGCCACACCGGTGGCCAAGTTGGCAAAGAAGAAGACGTTGCTGAAACTGATCGGATCTTCGGCACCTCCCGTGCGCAACAGGGTGGCCGCACCCCGTTCCTGCAGCCACTTGAGCACGCTGGCGTCACACCCACGAATGAGCACATAGGCCAGCAGGGCCAATGGGGCAAGGGTGGCGGTGTCCACCCCCGAACGGTTGTGGGGGCTGGCCATGCCCAAACGTCGCCGACCAACAGGCTGAACCTACGCCAGACCTGGAGACCTCAGTCCCCAAGGGCCTGGCGCAGATCCGCCACGTTGCGACGCATCACGGTGAAGTAAGTGGCCGGATCCCGGGCCGCTGGCGCGCTGGACGTTTCCATGGGGTCAAACACGCTGATCGTCACCCCGAGATCCTTGGCCAGGGCATTGAAGGAGCGCTCACCCTCCTGGGGTTCGCTGAGCAGGGCCTTGAGTTGGCTGCGTTGGACCTGGGCCGACACCCGGCGCAGGTCCGCCGGCGAAGGATTCACCTCCGGCACATCCACCAAAAACACGGCCTTGAGGCCGTAGCGCTCGGCGAAGTAGGGGGCGAAATCATGGAAGGCCACAAAGGTTTTGCCCCGATAGGGCTTGAGCTGGGCGGCAATCTCGCTGTTCAGCGCCTGGAGCTGGCGCAGAAAGGCCGCCGCGTTGCGCTTGTACCCCTCGGCACAGCCGGGGTCGGCCTTCACCAAACCATCCCGGATCGTTTCCACCTGCTGGGCCGCCCGCAGGGGATCCAGCCAAATGTGGGGATTGACCGTGCCATGGGAGTGCCCAGGGCCATCGGCATGGCCCCCCTCTGGCGATTGGAGCGTAGCCACGCCCTGGCTGGAATCGATCACCAGCAGGTTGGCGTTGCCCGCCGAGGCCACCAACTTGTCGAGAAACCCCTCCATCGCCAGACCGTTCTTGACAAGCACGCGGGCCTGCCGCAAGGCCGCCAGATCCGCGGGTCGGGCCTGGACGTCGTGGGGACCCATGGTGGGCGGGATCAGGGGCGTAACCGTGGCGCATGTGCCGGCCACGGCACGGGTGAAGAGGGTGACCGGCAGGATCGTGGTGACCACCGGGAGGGAAGCGGCCCTGTCCTGGGATCGGGGCGATGGGGGGGAGGACGCGCAGGCGGCCAAGAGGCCGGCCAGGCCCCAAGCAAGCGCGGCGGCAACCGGGACGGGGGATGGAACTCGCTCCACGGATGGGATGACGTGACGTCCACCCTAATGGAATGAGAATCGTTCTCCCCGGGGAGGGGGAGGCCCCGACTCCGGCAGGGGAAGGCTCCAAGGATCGGCTCCTCCACGCCAAGGACCCAAACTCATCACAACTCCGAGACCTCCGTGCCCGAGCTGCCGCTCTCCAAACTGTTCGTGCTGCTGGTCTTGATGACCGGTCCGTTGCGGGTTGTCCCCGCATTCGCCAGTCTGACGGGCTCCCTCGGCGCCACCATTCGCAACCGTCTAGCCTTGCGTGGTGTGGTGTTCGCGGCGATCGGCATCCTGTTGGCCGTCTTCGTGGGGCATCCGGTGCTCAAGGCTTGGGACACCACGCCCCAGGCCCTGACGGCAGCCACCGGACTGCTGCTGCTGTTCACGGCCCTGCAGGCCCTGGTGGGCTGGCCCCCCAGTCCAGCCAGCAGCTCCGCACCGGTGGAGGAGACGCTGGACATGGGCCGCCTGGCCCTCTCCCCCCTGGCGTTCCCCATCATCGTTCCCCCCTTCGCGGTGGGTGTTTTGGTGTTGTTCGCGGCCTTCTTTCCGGATTTCACCAGCCAGTGCAAGATGCTGGCCGTCGCCTACGGGCTTCTGCTCGTCGACTACGTGGCGATGCGGGGAGCACGGCGCATCCTGGCTGTCATAGGAAGCAGCACCCTCCAATTGCTCGGCGCGGTCTTCGGCGTGCTCCAGCTCGCCCTCGCGGTGCAGATGGTGTTTTGGGCCGTGAAATCCACCTTTGTCGCCCCCTGAAGCCGAGCGGCTCCCCACGGGCGTTATTTCAGGATGGGATCCTGCGGCCCATGGGCCCAGCAAAGGACTCCCAACCTGGTGGGCCCCCGACAATCCGCACCTGGCTGCCCGGGCCACCCGTCATGCCAGCGAACTGGCCATGGGCTGCGACCGATCCCGCGCACCCTCTTCCATGGAAGGTTCCCACTGGCCCATGGGTCGGCATGGGTCGGTTCCGCCACAACATCAGACCGTTCGTTGCGGATGAACCACGGGTGGAACGCCACGACAGCCACAGGGGGTGGCGGCCCCAGCACACTCCCGTGCCAGCTCCCCCACCCAGTCCCGCAAGGCCAGCCCCAGGACCGTGGGGAGATCACAGACGCAGCGTTCACCATCGCCGGGGGCGACGAGCACGCGCAAACGGTAGCGGCGGAACACGACAGGACCTGGACGGCCATGTGTCGCCAAACACCAGATCAATCAACTCTTATTGATCTATTCTGCGTTCGTCGCCGGTTTGGTCTTCAGTTCCATGCGCATCGGCATCAACGGGTTTGGCCGCATCGGTCGTCTGGTCTTTCGCGCCCTCTGGGGCAGTCCCGGCATCGAGCTCGTCCATGTCAACGATCCCGGCGGCGACGCGGCCTCCGCGGCGCATCTTCTGGTCTTTGATTCGATCCATGGCCGCTGGTCGCAGACCGCGCATGCCGACGGATCGAGATTTGTGGTGGGCACCTCCCTGGTGGGCACCAGCCAGGAAGCAGATCCCACCGCCGTGCCGTGGCGGGAGGCTGGCGTGGAGATGGTGCTCGAGTGCAGTGGCCAATTCAAAACCCCATCCAAACTTCAGCCCTACTTCGATCAGGTCGGGTTGCGGAAGGTCGTGGTGGCGTGCCCCGTCAGCGGACCGGTGGCTGGGGCGCAAGCCCTCAACATCGTCTACGGCATCAACCACCACCTCTACGAGCCCAACCGCCACCACCTGGTCACCGCCGCCTCCTGCACCACCAATTGCCTGGCCCCCCTGGTGAAGGTGGTGCATGAAACCTTCGGCATCCGCCACGGCTCCATCACCACCCTGCATGACGTCACCAACACCCAGGTGGTGGTGGATAGCTTCAAGGCCGACCTGCGCCGGGCCCGCTCCTGTGGCCAAAGCCTCATCCCCACCACCACCGGATCGGCCAGGGCGATCGGCTTGATTTTTCCTGAACTGGAAGGCCGTCTCAATGGCCACGCCGTGCGCGTGCCACTGTTGAACGCCTCCCTCACCGACGCGGTACTGGAGCTCCAGCGCCCCGTAACGGTGGATGAAGTGAACGGGGCGTTTGCGGAGGCCGCCAACGGCGCTTTGCGGGGGATCCTGGGGTATGAAACCAGGCCGCTCGTGTCGGTGGACTACGTCAATGATCCACGCAGCGCCATCGTGGATGGGCTCTCCACCATGGTGGTCAACGGCACCCAGCTGAAGGTCTACGCCTGGTACGACAATGAATGGGGGTACAGCTCGCGCATGGCCGACCTGGTGCGCCATGTGGTCGAGCGTGAGGCCCAATGAATCCCGGCCATGACCCACCCACCCCGCCACCCCTCTCCGGCTCCTCCCCGGCCCAGCGCCGCCCTGACGCCCCTGCGGCAGTACGGCATCGTCACGGCGAACTACTGGGCCTTCACGCTCACCGATGGCGCCCTGCGCATGCTGGTGGTGTTCCACTTCCACGCGCTGGGCTACAGCACCCTGGACATCGCCCTGCTGTTTCTCTTCGACGAGTTTTTTGGCGTGCTCACCAACCTCTACGGCGGCTGGCTGGGTGGACGCTTCGGCTTACGCCTCACCCTCTGGGCGGGCACCCTGCTGCAGGTGGCCGCGCTCCTGATGCTCATCCCCGTGGCGGACAGCTGGCCACGTTGGTGGAGCGTGGCCTATGTGATGGCTGCCCAGGCGCTGAGCGGCATCGCTAAGGACCTCAACAAAATGAGTGCCAAAAGTGCCATCAAAACGGTCGTGCCGGAGACACCGGCCGACCAGGCGCGGGGCGAACGGCAACTCTTCCGTTGGGTGGCGATCCTCACCGGCTCCAAAAACGCCCTGAAAGGGGTGGGATTCTTCCTTGGAGGCGTGTTGCTCGCCACCATCGGCTTCAACGCCGCCGTGGCTGTGCTGGCGGCCGGATTGCTGGTGGCCTTCAGCGGCACCCTGGTGTTGCCGGCAGACTTGGGCCGCATGAAGCGAAAGCCGACATTCGCTGCGCTGTTCTCTAAATCAAGAGGCATCAACCTGCTCTCCCTGGCCCGCTTCTTCCTGTTTGGCGCCCGTGATGTCTGGTTCGTCGTCGCCTTGCCGGTGTTCCTGGAAGCCACCCTGGGCTGGTCCTTCTCGGAGGTGGGTGGCTTCTTGGGGCTGTGGGTGATCGGCTACGGCATCGTGCAGGGATGCGCGCCGGCCTTGCGCCATGCCTGGGGGCAGGGCGGCCCTCCCGGGACGGCGGCGGTGCGGTTTTGGAG
>JBKCVY010000252.1:0-1566 GCA_046317475.1 Cyanobacteriota bacterium
CTTCCATTGTGTTTGTGCCCCCCGGCGGTCCGGTGGGGCTGGGGGATCCCTACCGGTGGTGGCAGTACGTGGCCGGCGCCAACTGGCGCCATCCGGAGGGACCAGGCAGCTCGATCAAGGGGCGGGACAACCATCCCGTGGTGCATGTGGC
Source organism: Cyanobacteriota bacterium (assembly GCA_046317475.1). Taxonomy (GTDB): domain Bacteria; phylum Cyanobacteriota; class Cyanobacteriia; order PCC-6307; family Cyanobiaceae; genus Cyanobium. Next base: position 152 of record JBKCVY010000252.1, read on the forward strand.
CCACGGGGATGCCCTGGCCTACGCGACATGGGCGGGGAAGGCCCTGCCGAGCGAGGCGGAGTGGGAACGGGCGGCCTGGGGGGGCCAGGAGGGCGTGGACTTCCCCTGGGGCAACACCTTGCACCCCGGCGGCCAACCCCAAGCGAACACCTGGCAGGGTACCTTCCCCCAGCACAACACCCGCCTGGATGGCTGGGAGCGCACCTCACCGGTGGGAAGCTTCCCCGCCAACGGTTTCGGTCTGCTCGACATGATCGGCAACGTGTGGGAGTGGACCGACGACTGGTATCTCGAGCACCGGGAGGGGCTGGCGGGGGAGGGGGTTGGGGCCGGGGGTTGTTGCGCGGCCAAGACGGACAGCGCCACCCAGGAGGATGCCCTCCGCCAACGCAGCATCGACCCCGCCTCCCAGCACGGATCCATTCCCCGCAAAGTGGTGAAGGGCGGTTCGTTCCTCTGCGCCCCCAACTATTGCCAGCGCTATCGTCCGGCCGCCCGGATGGCCCAGGGCATTGATACCTCCACCTGCCACATGGGCTTTCGCTGCATTGTGCGGCTGGGTGGGTGAGGGAAGGGAAGAGAGGGGAGGGGAAAGGAAAAACATGCATTCTTGTGTCTGCACATTTGCTGAGCTCGTCTGGCTTGTTCTGGACAGACCCCATCGTTAACCTCTGAGGCGGGGCACCTCCCCTGAATGGGGCCTCCCAGCGATGAGCAAGCGCCGCACCCACAGTTCCGAATTCAAGGCCAAGGTCGCCATGGAGGCGATCAGTAGCCGCAAGACGATCCTGGAGATCGCCGCCGACCACGCCAGCCACCCGATCCAGGTACGCCAGTGGAAGAAGCAGCTCCTGGAGGGCACCAGCGAACTCTTTGCCAGGGGCAAACAGAGCAAGGACAAGGAGGAAGGGCAAGCCCAGGAGGCCGCGCTTTCCCAGCAGATCGGGCGATTGCAGATGGAGCTGGAGTGGCTCAAAAAAATCTCAACTGCTCGGGTGCCCGTGAACTGGGCACCCTGGTCGATCACGACAATCCTGACCTCAGCATCAGCCGCCAATGGGAGCTGCTGGGGCTGCCTCGATCCACGCTCTACGACCGGGCAGCACCAGTACGGGAATCGACGCTGTAGATCATGGCCAGGATCGATGCTCTTGATCTGGAGGATCCCTGTAGCGGCAGCCGCAGGATTGTGGACGATCTGGCCAGAGATGGGATCCCAATCAGCCGTGACCGCGTGCGAAACGTCATGCGGCGCATTGGTTTACGGGTGATCTACCAGAAACCCCGGAACACGATTCCAGGTGATCCATCCAAGCGCTTTCCTTGCCTGGTTGATCTCAGCCAGGTCACGGCTGTGAATCAGGTGTGAACCACTGATATCACCCATATCTCACTACAGAAGGGTTTCCTCTACC
>JBKCVY010000253.1:0-2467 GCA_046317475.1 Cyanobacteriota bacterium
TGGCGTCGCCGTGCGGCAGGTGGGGGAGCACACTTTTGAACTGGCACGGCGGCACGTGGATCGCATGGTCACCGTGGACACCGACGCCATCTGCGCGGCGATCAAAGATGTGTTCGAGGACACGCGCTCCATCCTCGAGCCCGCGGGCGCCCTGGCCATCGCGGGATTGAAGGCCGACGTGGAGGCCCGCAAGCTGCGCGACCGCACCCTGGTGGCGGTGGCCTGCGGGGCCAACATGAATTTTGACCGGCTGGCCTTCGTCGCCGAACGGGCGGAGCTGGGGGAGGAGCGCGAAGCCCTGCTGGCGGTGGAAATCCCCGAACATCCCGGCAGTCTGAGGCGCTTTTGCGCCCTGCTGGGCCCACGAAGCTTGACGGAGTTCAGCTACCGGCTGGCCGATCCGCGGCTGGCCCACATCTTCGTTGGGGTGCAGATCAGCGATCGCGGTGACACCCAGCAGCTGATCGCCACCTTGGAGGCGGCGGGTTTTCCCTGTCTGGACCTCAGTGAAAACGAATTGGCCAAACTTCATCTCTGCCACATGGTGGGCGGCCGCTTGCCAACGAGCGCGCGCCCTGCCCAGGGCGAGGGCAGGGAGCTCCTCTATCGCTTTGAGTTTCCTGAACGACCCGGAGCCCTGATGGCCTTCGTGGATGCCTTGCACCCGAACTGGAACATCAGCATCTTTCACTACCGCAACCACGGGGCGGATGTGGGCCGCATCGTCGTGGGCGTTCAGGTGCCCCCTGACGAGATGGAGGATTGGCATGAATTTCTCGCTTCCCTTCCCTATCGATATTGGCAGGAAAGCGAAAATCCAGCCTACCGTCTATTTTTGGGGGAATGTTCTCCCCCCTCGCTAGATCCTTCCGTTGGCTTGAACCGTTGACGGCCATTCCCCCGCCTTTGGCCATGGTCCAACCAGGCAAGCGATCTAAACTGAATGGGCTCCATCCTTTTCCCCATTGGATCCGCCATGGAGTCTGCTGAGCGGCCATCGGCGATCAACACCCCCTCCATGCCTGCCTCCGCTCCAGAGGCGGCCCTCACGGAAGTGCTGACTATCCTGTCGCAACCAGCACGAATTGAAGCCATTCTCTACTTAAAAGGGCGGCCGGTCACCCTTGGCGAATTGTCTAATCTGACGGGCATGCCACCGGAAGATGTGGAGCTGGCCTTGATCACATTGATGACGGACTATGCCCATCGCGATACGGCGCTGGAGATCTTTCAGGATGGCCAGAGCTACAGCCTGCAATTGCGACAGGGTTTGAGTGATCTTGTCCAGGCTTTATTGCCGGTGGATCTATCCACTGCCGCCCTGAGGACCCTGGCCACAATCGCTCTGAAGAAACGGATCTTGCAATCTGAATTGGTTGATCTCAGGGGTTCGGGGGCCTATGATCACATCAAAGAATTACTGGCGCAAAACTTTGTAGAACGTAAGCGTCAAAGCGACGGACGCTCCTACTGGCTGACCCTGAGCGAAAAATTTCATCGCACCTTCGCCATCGACCCCGCTGCCGCCAGCCTCCCGCACGCCCCAGCCGCGGAGGATGGGGACACCACGGACTGAGCTTTTCCTACAGTAGAGGCTGTTTGACAGGCTTCCATGGCCATCCTGTTTGAAATCACGCGGGTACTGTCGAGTGCCATCAGCATCTACTACGTCATTTTACTTGTGCGGATCTTCCTCAGTTGGCTCCCCAACCTGGACACGGGAAATCCAATCTTGTCAGCCATCATATCCATCACCGACCCCTTTCTCAACATTTTTCGGGGCCTAGTACCTCCGATCGGGGGGTTTGACTTTTCATCGCTGTTAGCCTTTCTGGCGATCTTTGGATTGCAATTCCTTCTCGATCGCAGCGCTCAAATGCTCGCTTCATCCATGAGTTTTTGATCCGAAGCCTCTCCCCACCTTGCGGGCATCTCGCAGCTCCTCAGGAGGAGAGGTCTTGCTCCAAGGGTAGGGGTTCATCCCCATCCTGGGCCCGTTTGCGAACAGGGGCACGGAATCCCCGTGCCTTCACCTGGCCTACCCGGATGGGTTCAGGGGTGCCGGGGGGGACGGCCAACCGAACAGCGAAGGGTGAACGGCCGGGGGGCACATCCCCAAGGCTGCCCACGCGGGCACGGTTGGGAAGCACGGGCTCGCCACTGCCGTCCAGGATGATCGCGAAAAGATCGGCGTCCACCACAGGAAGGGCTGAGGTGTTGACCACTTCCCCGCGCAGGGCATAACAGCTGGCCACGGAGCTTTTGCCACGGATTTGGCTGCCCGGATCGCCTGAGGGGCATGGAGCGAGGTGAACATCCTCGACGAGAAGATCCGCGGCCCTGGCCGGCACCGGACCGAGCAGAAGGGTCAGCAGCAACGCCACAACGGCCGCCAGCATGGCCTGTCCCCTTCGCCCTCCCACCTTCACCGCCGATCTCCACTGCCTGTGATCACGTTACGTTCCGC
>JBKCVY010000254.1:0-3209 GCA_046317475.1 Cyanobacteriota bacterium
TCTGCGGGACAACGGCGGACGGGCCCGGGCCGTGCTCACGAATTCTGGTCAGGCCAATGCCTGTACTGGCGCCCGGGGATGGGCGGACAGTTTGGCCGCCACGGCCGCTCTGGCGACACGACTGGGGCTTGGGCCTGAAGACGTGCTGATGTGCTCTACCGGGGTGATCGGCGTGCCAATTCCCATGGAGCGCCTGCTGGGGGGGGTGGATCCACTGGTGGCCGCCCTGGGTCCGGAGGGGGGGGCGGACGCGGCCAGGGCGATTTTGACCACGGACCTGGTGGACAAGCAGATCGCCCTCGAGACCACCCTCGATGGCCGGCCGGTGCGCCTGGGCGGCATGGCCAAGGGGTCGGGAATGATCCATCCCGCCATGGCCACCATGTTGGGCTACCTCACCTGCGACGCGGGTGTGCCCCCATCGCTGTGGAGGGAGATGGTGGAGCGGGCCGTGGATCGCTCGTTCAACGCGATCACGGTGGACGGCGACACCAGCACCAACGACACCTTTTTGGCCTTCGCCGCCGGGGATCCCCTGGAGCCGCGCCATTTCGCCGCCCTGGAGGACGGCCTGACGGCCGTGGCGCAGCACCTGGCCCGCGCCATCGCCCGTGACGGCGAGGGAGCCACCTGTCTGATTGAGACGCGCGTGGAGGGCGCCTTCGATGCCGCCGCCGCCCGCGCCATCGCCCGCACGATCTGTGGGTCGTCGTTGGTGAAATGCGCCATCCACGGCCGTGATCCCAACTGGGGCCGCATCGTTGCCGCCGCCGGACGGGCCGGAGTGCCCTTCGATCCCGAAGCCGTCGCCCTCTGGCTGGGGGAGCACCAGCTGATGGCGGCGGGCCAGCCCCTGCCCTTTGACCGTGCGGCGGCCTCCGCTTACATGGGGCAACGGGCGGCTGGGGCTTACCTGGTGGAGGATTGCGTTCAGATCCGCCTGGTCGTGGGCGATGGCCCCGGGGAGGGCCGTGCCTGGGGCTGCGACCTCTCTGATCAATATGTGCGGATTAACGCCGATTACACGACCTGATGTCCCATTGCCCCTGGCCTCGCGGAAAGTGGAAAGAAAAGTCATGACTGCCCCCAGGGACCGACCCCGGCGGCCGATAGTGGAGTCTCGGGGCCTCCCCTTGGGGAGGCAAAGGAGGAAAGCGCGGTGTGGGATGTCCCAAGTCCGCCGCTGTCCCGCAACTGTGATGGGCGCGCCCTCAGCCAGAACACTCCCCCAACGTCCACCCTTTCTTCTCGGCGAGGACCGAGATCTGCCATGAAACCCTTTTCCCTGCTCCTCACCGTCACCCTGGGTGTCTCCGCGGTGGGGTTGGCGGCCCTTCCCTCCCAGGCCCACGGCCTCGCCAGCGGCGGCGTGGTGGCCGGCCTGGCCCATCCGCTGTTGGGGGTGGATCACCTGCTGATGCTCCTTGCCGTTGGCACCTCGGCCGCGCTTCTCTCCCCCCAACTCCGTCTCTGGGCCCTGGGTGGGGGGGTGGTGGGCGCCCTTTGGGGCGGCAGCAGCGCAGGCGCTCCAATGGTGGAGGCGATGGCCGGGGTGGCCATCGTGGCTGTCGCTGGCCTCACCCTGGCGTCGCGCCATGGATGGGGGACTAACCAGGCCAGCCATCTCCTGCTCGGGCTGGTCGTGGCGGGTGGCTTGGCCCTTCATGGCCATCTACACGGGCTTGAGGCTTCCGCCGATGGCGTCGGCCTGCTCTGGTGGAGCGGCGCGCTGCTGAGTTCGGTGGCGCTCTGCGGCGGCACAACCCTGCTCCTCCGTGCTCTTTCTCCCCGGTGGGGCCGCTCCGTGGCGCTCGCCGTGCTGCTGGGCGGCGCGGGATGGGTGCTCTCCTGAGGCTGGCTGAGGGATCACCCCAAAGCCCCTTCCCGCGTCCCCGGGGCGCGGGAGACCTTCGGCAACGCCGCCAGCGCCAAGGCCACCACCACCGCGAGGCCCAACACTCCGAGGTGGGAGGGTGTCAGCGGCCCTAATTCCAAGAGGCGCCGCAGGGGCGTCGCGCCCTGAAGCACGCCCCACAGCGCCACAGCTAGGCCCAATCCCATGGCGCCATGGACCGTTTGGCGATCGCCATTGAGCCACACCAGACCACCTCCCGCCAGCAACAACACCCCAAACACCAGGCTGCGCCGCGTTTCCAAGGGCCAACCGGGCCAGAATGTGAGAACCAGCACCACCACCACCAGGGCGCTCCCCTGCCCCAACGCCCGGCGCCAAGCTGCGCGACCGAGCAAGGGGGCCTCCGGTGCCCGTGGGGGTTGGCGCAACAGGTCGGTTCCGCCGGGCATGGCCTCAAACACCACCGTGCAAGCCGGATCAATCACCAGGTGGAGCAGGGCGATGTGCACCGGCAAAAGCAGCAGGGGCTGACGGCTGAGCAGCAGGGGAATCAGGCTCAAGGTGACGATGGGCAGGTGGATGGCCAGGGTGTACCCCAGGGCGCGACGCAGATTGGCCTCGACCCGACGGGCCAGCCCGAGGGCCCCCACCAGGGGAGCAAAACTGTCCTCGACCAACACCAGATCGGCCGACTCCCGAGCCACCGCGGATCCGCGCCGGCCCATGGCCACGCCGATGTCGGCCGCCTTGAGCGCCGGCGCGTCATTGACGCCATCCCCGGTCATCGCCACCACCTCGCCAGCGGCCTGCAGCGCCCTGACCAGCTGCAATTTTTGCTGGGGCATCATCCTGGCGAAGACAGGCACGTCGCGCACCAGCTCCCCCAACGCCGCGGGCGCGAGCCCCTCCAGGTCGGCGCCGGTCCGCACCGGCCCCGGGGGCAAGCCGGCTTGATCGGCCACGGATCGGGCCGTGGTGGGACCATCACCCGTGATCATCCGCACCCGCACGCCCGCCGCCCGGGCGGCGGCCATCGCCGCCGGCACCTCGGGACGAATCGGATCCGCCAGGCCAATCAACCCCAAGGGGCGGAACAGAAACGCATGCAACCGCTCCGGTGGGGGGCCAGCCCCCAACCCCTCCGCTTGGGTGTGCAGGGGAGCACCGTCCAGGCCAGTCGCCACCGCCAGCACCCGCATCCCCTCCCGGGCCAGGCCATCGGCCGCGGCCAAGAAGGCCGCGGCACCCTCGGGCTCGAGATGGCAGAGCTCCACCACCGCCTCCGGCGCTCCTTTGGCGGCCAGTTGCCACCGGCCCGCGCCATCCCGCCAGAGGCGTGACACCACCAGTAAAT
>JBKCVY010000255.1:0-6555 GCA_046317475.1 Cyanobacteriota bacterium
CGGTGATGGCGATCGACTCCAGCTGCTCGAAGCCCAGCTGGCTGCTCTGCAGGGCGAGAACGAGAGCCTGCGCGGTCAGTACATGCGCATCGCCGCCGATTTCGACAACTTCCGCAAGCGTCAGAGCCGCGATCACGACGATCTGAAGCTGCAGATCACCTGCACCACTCTCAGCGAGAACCTGCCGGTCGTCGATAACTTTGACCGCGCTCGCCAGCAGCTCAATCCCCAGAGCGAGGAGGCCCAGGCCCTGCACCGCAGCTATCAAGGCCTTTACAAGCAGTTGGTGGATGTTTTTAAGCAACTTGGCGTCTCCCCCATGCGCGTCGAAGGGGAGCCTTTTGATCCCATCCTCCACGAGGCGGTGATGCGGGAACCAAGCCATGACCACCCCGAGGATGTGGTGATTGAGGAGTTGCAACGGGGCTACCAGCTCCATGGAAAGGTGCTCCGCCATGCCCTGGTGAAAGTTTCAATGGGCCCGGGCCCCAATGGCGAGCAAGCCTCGGCTCAGCAGGCTTCTGAGCAGGAGCAGGCCGGCTGATGGCTGACTATTACGACCTGCTGGGTGTTGGCCGTGACGCCGATGCCGACACCCTGAAGCGTGCCTACCGACGCCTGGCTCGCCAATACCATCCCGATGTCAATAAAGACAGCGGGGCCGAAGAACGCTTCAAAGAGATTGGCCGCGCCTATGAAGTGTTGAGTGATCCCCAAACGCGGGCCCGCTACGACCAATTTGGTGAGGCGGGCCTTGGCGGTGGTGGCATGCCCGACATGGGAGATATGGGGGGCTTTGCCGATCTGTTTGAGACCTTTTTCAGTGGCTTCGGCGGCGGTGGCGTGGGTGGAGGCGGTCAGCGCCGCAGTGGTCCCCGCAAAGGAGATGATCTGGGTCTGAAACTCTCCATCAGCTTCAGTGAAGCGGTGTTTGGCGCCGAGAAGGAGGTGCAGTTCCGCCACCTTGAATCCTGTCAAGTTTGTCAGGGATCGGGGGCCAGGGCGGGCAGTGGTCCCACCACCTGCTCCACCTGTGGCGGCGTGGGCCAAGTGCGACGGGCCACCCGCACCCCCTTCGGCAGTTTCACCCAGGTGGCCCCTTGCCCCACCTGCGACGGCACTGGCCAGGTGATCGCCGACCCCTGCCCCGCCTGCCAGGGACAGGGGATGCAAGAGGTGATGAAAAAGCAGCGGATCAAAATCCCCGGCGGTGTGGACACGGGCACGCGGCTGCGGGTGCCCGGCGAGGGCAACGCCGGACAGCGGGGCGGCGGACCCGGTGATTTGTACGTCGTGCTGGAGGTGCAGTCCCATCCCCACCTGCGCCGGGACGGGACAAAAATCTTCTCGGAGCTGCCGGTCAGCTATCTGCAGGCCATCCTTGGCGACACCGTGGAAGTGGAAACGGTGGACGGCATCGACAAGTTGGAGATTCCCCCCGGCACCCAACCCGGGGCCGTGCTCACCCTCAAAGGCAAGGGCGTGCCCCGGCTGGGCAACCCCGTGGCGCGCGGCAATCACGAGTTCACCGTGAAAGTGCAGCTGCCCACCAAGTTGAGTGGTGATGAACGGGAGCTTTTGGAACAGCTGGCGGGTCACCACAGCCGCAAAGGCCAACGCCATCCCCACAAAAGCGGCCTCTTTGGGGGGCTCTTCGGCGGCGGCGGATGAGCGCTCCCACCCCAGAGGCACGCCTGGATCTGCGCGGCACCCCCTGCCCCTTGAACTATGTGCGCGCCCGGCTCGCCCTGGAGCGTCTCCCGATCGGTGGCTGGTTGCGGGTCGACCTTGACGCTGGAGAGCCGGAGACGATGGTGGCGGAGAGCCTGCGGGGCGAGGGACACCAGGTGTGCCAGGCGGAACCCCCCCCGGGGAGCGACAGTTCAACCGTTCGTCTGCTCATCCAGCGCGGTGGGTGAGCCGGGACGGGTGATGGCCATGGAGGCCAATTTTTGCCGTGTGGAGCTCGACCATCCTGGCCCCGACAGCCAGCGTCAGCTCCTGTGCACCCAACGGGCCAGGTTGGCCAAGGGGGGCTTGACGATTTGTGTGGGGGACAGGGTGGAGGTGGAGGCCATCGACTGGGTGGAGAGGCGGGCCGTGATCAGCCGCCGCGCCAAGCGGCTCAACCTGCTGCCGCGTCCGCCGGTGGCCAACGTGGCCCGGGTGGTGGTTGTGATTTCACTGAAGGATCCGGATCCCGATCCCCTGCTCATCACCCGGTTTTTGGTGAGCGCCGAACAGTTGGCCTTGCCCGTGGAGCTGGTGCTCTCCAAGGCGGAGGACCTGCCGGAGGGGTGGCTCGACGGCTGGCGCGCGCGCTTGGAGGGCTGGGGGTACAGCCCCTTGCCCGTTTCCACCCGTTCGGGGATGGGCCTGCAGGCCCTTGCCGAGCGCTTGGCCACGCCAGGCATCGCGGTGGTTTGCGGTCCCTCCGGGGCGGGAAAGAGCAGCCTGCTCAACGCGCTGGTGCCAGGGCTGGCCCTCAGGGTGGCGCCGGTGTCCGGGCGATTGCGGCGGGGACGGCACACCACGCGCCATGTGGCGTTGGTGGCCCTGCCCGGTATTCCGGAGGCCCTGCTGGCCGACACCCCGGGCTTCAATCGACCGGTTCTCCCCGCCAGCCCATCCGTGTTGGCGGGTTGCTTCCCCGAGTTGCGGGCCCTCACCTTGCGACCCTGTCGCTATGCCGATTGCCGCCATGGGGGCGAAGCGGGCTGCGCGGCGGGAACGGACTGGCCCCGCCAAGAGATCTATCGCCAATGTTTGGCGGAGGTGGAAGCCCTCGCCGTGGAGCGGGGGGCCGGTCGGGCGAAGGAAACGGCCCTGCGGCAGGCATCGAGCCGGCGCTGGCGTCTCCATCGCCAAGGGGCCTTCAGCCCCCCAGACCTGGAAGATTGAGCTCCAGCCCACCGGTGAGGGTGTCCATGCGTTCCCGCATGGTGTTGGTGGAGAGCTCGTAGGCGCTCTTGAGCGCCTCCAACACCGCCGTCTCCACCGCGGCCTGCCCCTCGCCCAGCAGGGCGGGGTCCACCTGCACCTTCAGGGGGAGCTGGTTGCCGGACAGCCAGACCCGGGCCCGTCCATCGGCGCTGGTGCCCTCCAGCTCCATGGCGTCGAGCTCCTCCTGCAGTTTTTGGGCATCCTGCTGGATTTGTTGGGCTTTGCGGAAGGCTTCGGTGAGTTGTCCGAAGTTGGGAAGACCAAAGCCAGCCATGGTGCCGCGCCAAACAAAGGGGAGATGCTGTCAGGGTAGGGCCCGCCAGGCCAGTGGCTCGAAGCCAAGCCGTTTCACCTCTGGATGCAGGGCAATCCCATGGGCGGCCAGCACCCGCTCCCGCACGTGTTGAATCAGCGCCACGATGTCGCTGGCCCGGGCGTTGCCCAGGTTCACGATGAAATTGGCATGCACCGGCGACACCTGGGCGTCTCCCACCCGCAGCCCCTTGAGGCCCAATCCTTCAATCAATCGCCCCGCCTTCTCCGGCTCAGGATTGACGAACACGCTTCCACAGCTGGGTTGCTGGTAGGGCTGGGTGCTGGTGCGGCTGTGCAGATTGGCGCTGGTGCGGGCGACGACGGCGGCGGGATCCTGGCCCGGATTGAGCTGGAAGCGGGCGGAGAGCACCAGCAGCTGTTCCTCTTGCAGCCGGCTGTAGCGGTAGGCGAAGTCCAACTCGCTGGCCAGCAGGGTGAAGGGCGCGTCGGGTCGGCCCAGGTCGACCACCCGCACGGAATGCAGCCAGTCCGCCGTGCAGCCCCCTTGGGCGCCGGCATTCATCACGACCGCCCCGCCCACCGTGCCGGGGATGCCCACACTCCATTCCAAACCGCCCAGTCCCGCCCGCGCCACTTTCCGCGCCAGGGTGGGGATGGGCTCCCCCGCCTCCGCCTCCACCCAGCCCTCGCCGCTGTCCAGCAGGCTGCCCTGGAGCCGCCGGGCGCAGAGGGTCAGGCCGGGGAGGAGGTCATCAGCGATCAGCAGGTTGGAGCCGGCGCCGATGCATCGGAAGGGCAGGCCCTCCCTTGCGGCCCAGGCGGCCAGGGCGACCAACTCGTCCGCGTTGGCCGGTTCGGCGAACCACTCCGCCGGCCCGCCAACGCGCCAGGTGGTGTAGTCCCTGAGGGGCACCCCCTGCCTGAGGGTGGTTGGGGGGGCTGTCATGGCTGAAAGCTCATCCCACCAGGGCCGCGGGACGCCCGGGATCGCCGTGGGTGCCCAAGCGTTCCCAGAGGCTGTTCACATCTCCGGCCCCCATGGCCAGCACCAGGTCGCCCGGTTCGCTGAACGTGGCCACCTGATCGGTGAGTTGGTCCAGGCTGGCGGCGGCCTGCACGGGCAGGGAGGGGGCGATGGCCAGCACGGCCGCCGCCAGCGCCTCGCTGGACACGCCCTCAATCGGTGCCTCCCCAGCGCTGTAAAGCGGCGCCACGATCACCCGATCGGCCAGGGCGAGGGCCTCGGCGAATTCGCTCAGGAACTGGGCGGTGCGGCTGTAGCGGTGGGGTTGGAACACGGCCAGGAGGCGGCGGGGCTGGGAGGGCAAGGGACTGCGACCGCTTTCCACCATCAGGCGCGCCATGGCGAGGGTGGCCGCCACCTCGCTGGGGTGGTGGGCGTAGTCATCCACCACGATGCGCTCGTGCCAGAGGCCCCGGCAGTCAAAACGGCGGCCAGGGGCCTGGAGGTTGCGGATGGCGCGTTGGAGATCGGCGAACGGCACTCCCTCGCGGCGGCAAGCGCCAAGGGCACCAATGATATTGCTGAGATTGTGACGGCCGGGGAGGGGCACGTCCAGGGTGCCGATCCGTTCGCCCCGCTCGTAGTAGTCCGCCGTGGTGCCGTCTCCGCGTTCACTGGTGGCCACGGCGGCGTAATCCATCCCTGCGGTGGTTTGGATCGACCACCAGGCATCGGCGGAGAAGTTGGCCCGCAGGACGGGGCAGTCGTGATTGGCCAGGAGCGCCCCGGCGCCGTCCGCAAACCGTTTCAGGGTGGCGACCAGGGTTTCCAGGTCGGGATAGTGGTCGGTGTGATCCAGCTCGATGTTCGTGAGAACCGCCAAGGAGGGACGGAATTTCACCAGAGACCCATCGGACTCATCCGCCTCCGCCACCAGCAGCCGCCCCGCGCCCTGGCGGCCATTGCTGCCGAAGGCGGGAACAATGCCGCCGATCACGGCCGTGGGGTCTTGTCCGGTGGCCTCCAGCAGGGTGGCGATCAGGGTGCTGGTGGTGGTTTTCCCGTGGCTGCCCGCCACGGCGATGGAGGGCTGGCTGTTGATCAGGGCGGCCAGCACATCGGAGCGATGGCAGAGCCGCAGGCCCTGGCGACGGGCTTCGGCCACCTCGGGGTTGGTCTCCCGCACCGCGGAGCTCAGAACCACCCAGGGGGGACGGCCCCCTGGGGCGAGAAGCTGGAGGATCGTGGTTTCGTCCTGCTCGCTGAACACTTTCACGCCCGAGGCGATGAGTCGCCTGAGCACGGGGGAGGATTTGGGATCGGAGCCGCTGACGACAAAGCCCCGCTCCACCAGAATCCCCGCCAGGGCAGACATGCCGATGCCACCAACCCCAATGAAGTGGAGAGGCTGATCGCGATCCAGCACGAGGTCCAAGAGCGTTTCCGACATCCAGCCTGAAAATAGGGCGAAGCCCTCCCCCAAGCCCGACCGTAGTTTTACGAGTTGCTTCGCATCCCGTCCATCCCCCCGCTCGAAGCCGTCGGGAGCCCCGAAGCGCGATTGCGATTTCTGTATGATCAGCAGCCGAAATCTCCCTTGCCAGCGGCTTTCGCCGCTCCCTGCTGCCATGGCCCTGCGCGTCGCAATCAACGGATTCGGTCGAATTGGGCGCAATTTCATGCGTTGTTGGTTGAGCCGAGGCGCCAACACCAACCTGGAGATTGTTGGTCTCAACGGCTCTGGAGACACCTCCACCAATGCCCACCTGCTCAAATACGACTCCATGTTGGGCCCCCTCCGGGGCGTTGATGTGTCGTACACCGACAATTCCATCACCTTGAATGGAAAGGAAATCAAGGTCTTTTACGATCGCAACCCCGCCAACCTGCCCTGGAAGGAGTGGGGTGTCGACTTGGTGATCGAGTCCACCGGTGTCTTTAATGATGATGTGGGAGCCAGCAAGCACTTTGAGGCTGGTGCCAAAAAGGTGATCCTCACTGCCCCCGGCAAGGGCGAACGGGTGGGCACCTTTGTGGTGGGCGTCAACGCCGATCAGTATCGCCACGAGGATTGGGACATTCTCAGCAACGCCAGCTGCACCACCAATTGCATGGCTCCCATTGTGAAGGTGCTCGATCAGGCCTTCGGCATCGTCAAGGGCACGATGACCACCACCCACAGCTACACGGGCGACCAGCGCAGTCTCGACGCCGCCCACCGCGACCGGCGCCGCGCCCGTGCCGCCGCCGTGAACATCGTGCCCACCAGCACCGGCGCCGCCACCGCCGTGGCCTTGGTGTATCCACCGATGAAGGGCAAGCTCAACGGCATCGCCTTGCGCGTTCCCACCCCCAATGTGTCGGTGGTCGAC
>JBKCVY010000256.1:0-10157 GCA_046317475.1 Cyanobacteriota bacterium
GCCAAGGACGGGTCCTGCCGCCCTGCCGGACTGGTGTGGGCGGCGGGCCTGGTGTCGTTGGCCCGTGGGGAGGACGGGCGGACCATCGCGCTCACTCCACCAGGCCCAACTTGAGCTGCTGGTCTACCCCCAGCCGTTCCAGCTCCAACCGCAGGGCCTGGCTGGTCTGACGTTCGAGACGCAGGCCTTCCCGCAGCTCGTCGCGTTCGCGCCGGTAGCGGTTGGTGTGGGCCACGCGACCGCCAAGACTCTGATTGTTTTTCGCCAACCGCTGCCGATGCGCCACCTCCTCTTCAAATCGACGCTGCAGGGCCTCCAACTCACTGTGGACTTGCGCTTTGGCCTTGGCCTCCTGCACCTCGGCCTGCAGGGTGGCGTTCTCGGCTTCCAGGAGGTTGATCCGCTCTTCCAGGCGATCAATGACCACCTGTTTGCCCCGCAGCAATTCCTTGAGTTTGTGGATGAAACCGAGCAATTTGGAGCGTTCCTGATGCTGCTCCGTGGCCACTGCGCGGCATTGCTTGGCATAGTCGCGGAGCAGTCCCGTGCGCCGCTGAAGCACCTGCGCCGTGCATTCATATTTGATAATCGCGATTACACGGCAGCGCTCCAATTCATCCAGCGCCAGCACCGCCGGAAGACGCCGCAATTCGTCGTAATTGGTGCAGTCATGCCGCAATACCTGAGTGGGCACATGCTCCTTGGCGGCAATTAACTCTAGATTGCTGATTCGCACCCGCTCGTGCCAGTAATCAAACAAGTCCTTTTGGTTGACGTTCGCCAGCATGACGCGAGCAACCCTCCGCCCGATCAGATGAGCCCAATCCTAGGGGTCCTGGCTGAGACGCTGGCCTTCCTGGGGATTTCACCGGCAAAGGAGAAGACCACGGCACAGAAGCACCCTCCAAGGACTTTCTGCGTCAGTTGACAGGTGAAGGCAGCCAGCGGGACAAGGCGGGGCCCCACCTCCCCCCACACCCGCCGAGTTGGAGGCCCTTGGCCATTGACAGGATCAAACGGAACGAAGGCCTCCGGCCGATCGCCCCTCACGGACCCATGCCCCAGGAGGCCATTGCCACCACCATCCACATTCACCTGGCCCTGGCCAGCTTCGCCGCCGTCATGGGCGCTGGTGCGCTCAGAATGCATGATGGGTGGGTCTGCGGGCCAGGGCTTGATGCGGATGCCCGCGGCCCACTCGCCACAGCGATGACCGCCAGCGACAAGCTTTTCCACTGGCTGTTCCAAAGCCAGCCCGATTGCATCCTGCAGCTGCTGCCTGATCTGGAGGCTGCCGCGGCTCCTGATGGTGGGGGCTATCGGTTGCTGGCGCCCGTGTTGATAGCGCGGGAATACCGGCCGGATGGGGCTGTTGTTGTCCACAGACCAATCACCCTGGAGGAGTTCAGCCAGAGCGTGGCCTACAAGGAGATCTTTGGCTGAGGTAAGCAACAGGGCAGGGAGCTGGGGCTGGAGGAAGGACGTGAACAGGGCGTCAATACTGACGAACTTGAGATCACTTGGCGCCAGTTGCGTCGCCGCTGCTGTGCCCTTACAGCCACGCAGGAGGCCGGGATCTATGCTCTGCCGCTGCCGCGGCTGGAAGCGCATGCCAAAGCCCTGCTCGACGTTCAGGGCGCGGATGACCTCGACGCTTGGCTGGCGGTGGGCTGAGCTGCAGCTGCATCACTTGCCCACCGGCGGCTGGCTGGGATTAGCGAGTGGATCACGAGATCGATTGAACAAGTCAGTCAACATCCTGGCTAGAAGATAGTGAAACACATCCCCATTGCAACGCGGCCAGCCAAGCCGAATCAGGCGGTTTCGTAATGATCTCGCTGAGACATTTTGCGACCTTGTTACGCTGTACGAGGTCTGTGTAGTTATGCCAGTCCGTGATCAAGTCCGCCTTGCCAGCTGTTGCGCGATCGCGGGCGGCAAGCCTTGCGGACCTGCTGGTCGGGATGCTCCTCCTGCAGCTCCCCGGGATCGCCGCAGGCGTCGGCCCTGGCCCTGCGGGAAGGGATCAAGCGTGCCCCTGGGCAGTGGCCCAGGGGGAGCGGTTCGGAACCCAGCGGTGGCGACACTTCAGGAGGTCATCCAGCAGGCGGATGTCCCCAAGGCCAAGGGCGCCTAGGCGGATGCGGCGTTGCTCTGGCAGGAGATTCTGGCCAGCGTTGAGAAGGCGCTGGGGCTGGAGCACCCCACCACCGCCACCAGCCTCAACAACCTGGCGGGGCTGCAACTCGCCCAAACCAACATCCCCCACGCCGAACCCTGCCTGCAACGCCTGACCCACGCCCAGGCCAACTGGCTGAGTCGCGAACTGCCGCTGCAGTCCCGTGATCTTCGCAGCAGCCCCGAATCTCGCCAAATAGCGGAGCAGGTGGTCGGCATCGACCGTCTCCTGGCGTCCGCTTCGCTACCGCCAGCGCAGCGGCAGCCCCTTCGGCAACAGCGTCAACAACTGGAAGGCCAGCTCTATCGCCTCGTCCCCGCCCTCCGAATCAAGGGCGTCACCAATATCGAGGTGGCCGCCCCTCTCAAGGCTGCCGCCCACCATGGTCTCCTGTTCGAAATCCAAAAGGATAGGCCCTATGCCAAAGGTGCCAAGGGGCAAGGTGATTGGGGCCCGCCTCGCTACAAGGCCCTGCTGCTGCGGCCCGATGGCTCCATCCCCTCGCTTTCGCTGGGGCCAGCGGAACCGATCGATGCCGCCATCGCCGAAGCCGTGGACGCCAGCGCCGATACCGCTCGCCAGGCAGAAGCCTTCCAACGCCAGGCTGCCCTGAGCCGGCAGCTGCTCAAACCCCTGCAGTCCGAACGTGCCGGGGTGACAGAGATGTTTGTGTCTTCCGATGGCAAGCTCAACCGCCTGCCCTTTGTCGCCCTGCCCATGGCCGCTGCCAGTGGTCCCACCCGGGGGGAGAGCGTGCGGCTGCGGCTGCTCACCACTGGCCAGGAGCTGGTGCGGTTGCAACAGCCCGCCCAAGCCGCCGCCTCCACATTGATCACCAATCCGGAATGCGGGCCTGCGAGCACCACCGCCAAGGGGCCCAGAGCACCCCAGCTGACTTGCGGGATCTCGGTGCCTGGCTCCAGCTTCCGGGCACCGATGCCGAGGCGGCGGGCCTGCCCCCCTGCTGCAGTCCCGTATCCTGCACATCGCCACCCACGGTTTTTTCTGACCGAGCCATCCGCCTAAAGGCTCCGGTTTGGCCAAGAGGGGGCGGTTATCGGCTGCAGGCAGCGTCCAGAGGCTCCAACTCCCTTGACGGTTCCTTGTTGTCGTTGAAACCCAGCAACGCAGCAGCCTGGTGTTCGCCGACGCTAACAAGAACGCCTCCGATTCCATCGCCAACCCCACCGATGACGCCTACCTCACCGCCGCGGAAGGCACCGCCATGGACCTGGAAGGCACCGAGCTGGTGACCCTGTCGGCCTGTGAAAGCGCCCGTGGCGGGAAGCGCACTGGAGAAGGTGTCTACGGCCTGCAACGCGCCCTGGCGGTGGCCGGCGCTCGCGGGTGGAACTGCATCAGCTCGAACTGCTCCAGTTGCTCCACCAGGCCCGCCAACGGCCACTGGCCATTGAGCATCACCGCGCCGCCGCCGTAGTCCGCCAGGCGCTGGCGCAGATGGTAGAAGTCGAGGGCGGTCTTGCCCACCCCGCCCAGGCCCGTGATCAGACCAGGAGCCGTGGACGCCTCCAGCAGGTGGGCGAGCCTGGCCAGGGCGGTGTCGCGGCCGATGGGGGGAACGGCGCCGCCTGTGGCCTGGGGCAGGTTGGGGGAATGGGTTCGCCACCGATGAACGGACGGCTGTTGGCGTCGAGGCCTCCACCAGCGTCCAGGGGTCTGCTGGGGTCGTGCGATGTGTGGCCAACACCGGCTGGCTGCGCCTCCGGTCGGCGCTCCAACCACAGCAGGCGTCAGAGGGATTCGATGTTTTGCATCTGGCTGAGGGCGACGCCGGCCACGGCAAGGACCACCAAAACGACAGAACCCACCTGGCCATGGCGCTGGAACCCGCCGGTGATCCAGGCCCAGAGGTCAACGCCTGGCGGGGGCTGTGTTGGCGCTGGGGCGACGGCTCGGGCTTGGTGCAGGGCCAACGCCGATGCCGGGGCCAGCGTTAAAGCCAAAGCCAGCGGCAACACAAATCTCAGCGGATCAGAACCGCTCCGGCGCCGAGGGCGAAGGGTGGGAGCCGTAACACGGAGCGGGTCCACCGGCTGGCTTCGGAAAAAGCCGAGGCCAGGGTAAGAGGGGGAACGAACCCGACAGATGCGAGCCAACCCGTGCGAGCCACACGACGCCGGTAGGGAACACCATGGGAGAGGAGCTGGCGGGGAATCCAAGGCCTGGACGCGCAAACCCAGTGGCAAGCTCTCCAGGCCCGCGGGTGAACTGGACGCTGCAGGCCCTTTTGCGGCGGCTTGCCTGGCTGGAACACCTGTTGCTGCTGAGCGATCTGCAGCAACAGGTGTTCCCCCGCAAGCGATCGAGCTGTTGCTGCCTCCGGTCTCCCCCGAAGCCTGAAGGCGCCGGGGGAGGCAGGCCAATCAGCCAGGGTGCGGCCCTCGGTGTCATGCAGGGCTCTACAGCCGAAGAGCTCCCTGTGCCGAGGGGAGCATGCCGCAGTTTCCAATCCGGAGAGATGCTGAGGCCTGGGCTTAGGCAAAGGCCTCTTCAGTTAACATCTGGAAGTTTTGATGGGCTTTTGCGGATAGCCTCACATTTCCGATTACTATCAGATTTCTGGCTAAATGCTGACCATCCACGTCCTCTTCGCAGCAAGACTCCCAAGGGGTGTCAACCACTCCGCCAGCTTGGTGTAGGGCACATGCGGCCCGAATGGTTCATAACGGCCATCGCCAGGGCCTCCTTCTGACCGACAATCACCACCAGACCCTTGCTGCAGTTGGGACCCGTGCAGACGAGGTTGCGCTGCACCATGGCGGGGTGTTGGGTGAGCAGGTGGATCACCACAGCGGGGTATTCACTGCCCTGGCTCTTGTGGATGGCGCAGGCCTAGGCGGGCACCTGGTGATCGAACTCGCCCCAGCCGGAGTCCACCACCCGGCTGCCCGCCGTCTCCCCCCTGGGCCCGCCTCGCTGGTGGGGAAGCACGCTCAGTTCACAGTTGTCGGAGACGATGGCGTCGATGGCGCCCACATCGTCGTTGAACACTTTCTTCTCGTAATCATTGGCGATCTGCATCACCTTATCGCCCGGCGCAAACCGCCAGCCGAAACGCTCCACCTGTTCAACGGGGTCAGGGTTGAGCAACTTTTGCTGCTCCAGATTGAACAAACGAGAAACGCAGCCGCCGCTGGCCATCGGGCACAGCACCTGCACCTCCCCGAGCGAATCGAAACCAAAGCGGGCCGGAATGCGCTCGCCCACCATCTTCAGGATCAGGGCCACCGCCTGCTCGGGTGTCTCGGCCGGCAGGGAGGAGAAGTCGCTGCTCTCGCCCTCAGCTGGGGATCTCAGATCGGGGATGGTGTCGGTGCAACTACGCATGGGGAAGAGCTGCAAGGTTTTCAATCGCGAATTCAATCGCGAACTTTTCCCATCTCTTCGAGCCAGGCCAACCGAACGCCCGAACCTGAATCGCAAGCATGGGCTAACCGGACATCGCACCGAACGAAGAAGAAGGCCAATCCTGGCAAAGAATTGTATCAACATCAGACCCGCCCTCTGCTTCAGCGTCAAATCCAGCTAAGATTGCTAAATTTGATGTAAAACATTGATCCAAATAAAAGATGATTCATGAAGAAACGTAATATTTATAAATATAGCTCGTACACCCACAACCTCTGATGTTGAAGAAAAATGAAACATCGTAGTAAGCTTCGAACAATTGTCATTTTAGTTATCGTCATCTTGTTGGCAGTCAGACTTGCGACTCACGCTCTGGCAGTGCCATCCATTTCAGGTGATGGGTGGGGCTACATAGATCGAGCATTTTATATTCACGATCATGGAAAACTTCCTCCCCTGGCCATCCATCCTGTTGGTTACTCAATCGCGCTGTCGAAACTAGCGTTTCTGGGCAAAGAAATTCTGCCGATAGTAACGATAAGAATCCAACAAATATTGGATCTTGCAGTTATTTCTATACTGGTAGCTTTCAGCTGGCTTTTGTCTTTGAAGATTTCAAACAAATTCTATCGTAACCTCTTCCTCTCTCTGAGTTGTTTTTTCTTGCTTATTCAACCGTTCACGGCAAAGCTTAGCAATAGTTTATATACAGAGTCTTCTGTCATGGCCCTCTGCTTTGTCGGCCTGGGAATTTTTACATTCTACATCAGCAGAGTTTTTCACCATTGGGCGGTTGGCGTGTTAGTCGCTGTGCCAGGGGGGATTGTGATGGGCATGGCCTCCACCATGAGAATAGATATCTTTGCTTTGAATACAACTTTTCTCTTGTCAATCTTCATCTGTTTTCTTGTTCTGAGACAGCCCTCCAAATCAAGAAAAACATTCCATTTCCTGCTGTTATCATTAATTCTTCCAGCAGCGCTATTGATTAATCAATTTCATTCAACTGGCGAGCTTGGTTTTCAGACCTATCAAAAGAAAATATATCCCATTGAGTTTATCAGTTGGACAGGGACATGGCGGGCTGATCGCCAAGAGCATGGTAGATTTGCCTGGCTTTCGTCACGTGTTGACAACTTAAATACAGATCTATTCCCCGCCAAGGCTTTTGGGTCAAGCGAAGAAAAACGAAAAGTTGAATCGCTTTTCAGAACTTGGAAGCAAGAAGGATATACTGACGTTGTAAGATCTGGGTTTCAGGAAGTTGTGAAGAATAAACGGGCATCTCAGCCCTTTGATTTCTATATATTAAATCCTCTTTATCGCATGTATCATCATTGGATTAATCTTGAAGGTGCTGAATTTTATTTTTCATCATTCGCGATCCCATCCGGGATTGCTAGCCGTTTGCTAGTGATATTTGTTTTTGCCCTTCGGGTGGTTCTGCTGTCTCTGTTTGCCTATGGATTCTATATCTTTACCATTAAAGTCGTACACCCATTTCAAAATTCTGATCAAACGCCGAATCTTACACGATTCAACTCCTTAAATGGTTGTGAGTATATGGTTGCTTTTTCCATTTTATACGTGTTAATGAGGACACTTGAAATGGGTGCCCTGAGCACAATGAATGCAGGCGGCTTAATGGAGCCTCGCTATGTTATAGTGGCATTCCCTCCTCTCCTATTAGTGTCTATTTACGGCGCCTGTCAACTAATACGGACAACAATTGACAAGGAAACATGTCAAACTGAGCATTTGCGATGACAATAGCTTTTTTTGTATACACCTACATTCTTTCTGGAAATAGTGACCACTTCCCCATAAATCTTGGAGTCTCGATGATTCTTTTTATGCTTGCTGGTAGCAAGCAACTCTTCTATGAAGATTCAAATGCGTACAATATCATTTGTCGCTAACCAGAGCCCGCAGTCTTCTTCTGTACCTTAACGAGATGAACTCTCCACTGCCTCAGATCCAATACAGATCCAAGCCTGCCAACGTCAGCATGGCAGACGATTGGTATGAAATAGCCAGTCTTAATCATTTTTGGATCAAACATAGATTTAAAATTTTCGATATCATTCTTCGAAAAATACGTTGGCAAAAGCCAACTCCAAATGTTGCCGATATTGGCTGTGGATGTGGTCTGCTGCAGCGTCAACTAGGCACTAAATATGGTTGGAAAGTTGATGGCTACGATTTGAACCAAGCGGCACTCAGTAAATCCATAGCCTTTGATCATTCAGTCGTCTTTTATGATATTAACGAACGGCACGACGACCTGAAAATGAAATATGATGTTATTTTCCTGTTTGACGTTATTGAGCATTTGGAGGATGAGGCAGCTTTTCTTGAGTCAGTCAAATTTCATCTAAAATCTGATGGGATTATAGTCGTAAATGTTCCCGCAGAGCAGTGGCTTTTTTCACGATATGATGAGGTGGCAGGACACTATCGACGTTACACGAGAAAATCACTAAACAGAATCATCAATCAGGCGGGGCTATCTACAATCATCTGCACATACTGGGGACTGGCTTATATTCCATTAATCTTGGCTCGAAAAATTGTGCTTAGCTTAAATTGGCGATTAACAGATTATGATATTATCAATTCGGGCTTTAAGCCACCATCGGAAATACTAAATAAGCTCTTAACATCTATCATTCGTTTTGATCCTTTTCCCAATTTCTTTGCAGGCTCCTCCTTGATGGGCGTCTACAGGCTTGAGGATAATCATGAATGAGTCTAATCAGAAGACTTTCAGTGGAGTGGTTTCAGTTGTTATTCCCGTCTACAACGAAGAAACAGTTCTCCCTGTGATGATTGAGAGGTTGGAGGCCCTTCGTGAAAAATGCCGTTCATTCAAATTGGAGTTTTTATTCATTGACGATGGGAGTGTAGATAAGACGCGAGAAATTCTGGAGCGTGCCTACTACGAGAAAGGCTTCTACTTAATTTCTTTTAGCCGTAACTTTGGCCATCAAGCTGCGGTATCTGCGGGGTTAAGACATGCTAAAGGTGATTTTATTGCAATTATAGACGGCGATTTGCAGGATCCTCCTGAGGCCATCCCTGAAATGGTCAATCTATTAATGAAAACAGGAGCGGACGTTGCGTACGGGGTAAGGAGAAGGCGAAAGGAATCGGCATTTAAGCGGTTTTCCTATTACCTGTTTTATCGGTTGCTTCGCCGTCTTACTCCGATTTCAATTCCATTGGACAGTGGGGACTTTTCGGTGATCTCTAGGCGCGTGGCTAGTGTCATCAATGAGATGCCTGAAAAGCATCGTTTTGTCCGTGGATTGCGTAGTTATGCTGGCTTTGAACAGGTTCCCTTTTACTATTCGAGAGACTCCAGAGCTGCGGGAGAGCCTAAATATACATTTTCCAAGTTGATCGCTCTCGCGGCTGACGGAATCTTTACTTTTAGTGAAATCCCTCTTAAGTTCTCAACTTTTCTTGGCCTTACGATTTCCATTTCATCCTTTCTGTTTGGCTTTCTCTTGATCTTATGGAGGCTGAGCAGCGGCGCTGTATTGCCAGGATTTGCGACTCTGTCCGTTGGGCTTTTTTTTCTTGGTGGCGTGCAGTTGCTGTGTCTAGGAATCTTGGGCGAGTACATCGGGCGCATTCATAGCGAAGTCAAGAAGAGGCCCTCATTTGTTATTGACAAGTTCCTTGGCCCATCCGACTAAACTTTGCCCACTGCCTCTCTATCTTTATGTTTCCCTATTACTTTTGCTTGGCTTTTTCGATTGTGGCAGGTGCCGCTGGCCAGCTCATGCTCAAGATTGGCGCCCTAAATCAGGTTAGGAATAACTCTATTCTCTTCTTCGAAAGATATACATTGCTGGGACTTTTGGTTTATTTTATCGCAGCCATTGCCTACATCTACTCGCTGCGCAGGGTACCATTGTCTCTTGCCTTTCCATCGGTCTCTTTAAGTTATTTCTTTGTTTCGCTGGCTGCCCATCTGGTCCTGGGCGAGAGCTTTACATTCATCAATGTGGTGTCCCTGGCCTTCATCTCAATTGGTATAATTCTGCTTGCCATTTGAGAGCTGTCTCACCGCGGGCCCGTGATGGCTCGCGTTCCCCGCCACTCCGCCGGACCTTGATCAACCAGGCACGTCTTGATGAGTTGGATCATCCAGTGGCTGCTGGCGCCACAGAGCGGCGACAGGGTTAACAACGGAGAAAATGCAGAGGAGAATTCAGTCCGTCCAAGGTGTTCGGTAGGGTCAGCTCCATGACAGACGCCGCGCCGCAACAAATCCTCTCCTCCCTGATCCGTGGATGGGAGTTGCCCGTTCTCTCAGTGGCGGACTGGCTGCTTCTGTTGCATCCGGTGCTGATGGTTCTCTTCGTCTACCCGGTGGTGGGGGCCACGATCCGGCTGGGGATCCTGGTGCGCGAGAAACGGCTCGCGATCAATCCCATCGCGGCGACGGTGCCCGGCGAGCATATCGATCATGGCCGTTGGGTCACCAGCGGCAGCGTGGTGGCGGTGGTCCTCGCCGTGACCGCCATTCGGGTCCACGATGGCGCCGCCATGGTCCCCGTCCTGCCGCAGCTGGTTGTGGCGTTGGGCGGTTGCCTGGCCC
>JBKCVY010000257.1:0-7299 GCA_046317475.1 Cyanobacteriota bacterium
GTCCTTGAATACGACTGGATCCAGCTCTGTGAATGGGTATCAGAATGGTTGTTTGCTTGCCCAAGTCGTCCGGCGGGATATTAACGACCCTGGCGAGAAATCGGGGGGGCACCTGCAGGAAGTACAACGTTTTATTGCGCCAGCCCCCATCCTTGCCCCGGATTTGCCGATAAATTCGAATCTTTTGCGCAACCTTGATCCCGTGGCCTCCCCTTCCCCTTGCTGTTCGGCGAGGCATCATGATTCGGGACCGAGGACGATGGATCCCTCCATCGTCCTCGGCGAGGTCATCCCCTCACCAGGGCAAAACCTCTCCATTCGCATGCCAAAAGGTCCCAGAATTCTCCAATGTGAGTTCATCGATCCGTGCCAAGAGGCCACGCACCGCCACATCGGGATCCACGGCCTGGGGATTGAAGCCCACCATCCGGGTGCGCACCAGGCCAGGGTGGAGGAGGGCGACAGCTATGCCGTGGGGCTTGAGGTCGACAGCGAGGGATTTGCCGGCCATGTTCAATGCCGCTTTCGACATGCGGTAGCCGTAAGAGCCGCCCGAGCTGTTGTCGCCGATGGAGCCCATCCGGCTTGTGATGATCGCCACCTTCGCTCCTGGGGCCAGATGGGAGAGCATGGCCCGGGTGAGCCGCAGCGGCCCCAAGGAATTCACCTCGAACTGCCTCCGCAGGCTTTCAAGATCCAGTGGTTCCAGGCTTGTGGCTTCCAGAATGCCGGCGTTGAGGATCAGGCCATCAATCGCCAATCCATCCAGGCGGGCCAGCAAGCCAGTCACCGCCGCCGAACTGGTCACGTCCACGCCGGTGGCGACCCGCACGCCCAGGGCCTCCAGCTCCGGCGAGGCCATGCGGCAGGTGGCGATCACGCTCTCCCCGCGCGCTTGGAGCTGACGGCAAAACTCCAGGCCGATGCCCCGATTGCTTCCCGTGATCAGATAGGTTTTCATCCCAAGAATTTTACAGCATATCCGTTCGCCCATGAACTTGTAAATCAATGCGCAGGACATCCATCCCGCATTAAATATAGACTGGTTTTGGTCAGGGTCCAAGGCCAAGCAACTAACAAATTTAGGTAGGGTCTGGTGGAGTAATGGAAGTTCCGTCCACCCCATGCCGACAAAGGGATCTGGGGGGGGCGAGTGACAGGCAACAGCGTTTCCAGGGGGCATCGGCGAGTGCCTGGCCCAGCGGCAAGCCCCGCCTTGCCTAGGGATGGCTCAAGCTGCGCAAGACGGCTTCCTCAGGCCTCCGCTCCGCCCTCCGTTTGACACCGGCTGGAGCCAGGCCGGAACTCCAGGGCTCCCAGGCGGTGGGCTCTGAAGGCTTGGCCCAAAGAAGGCTCGCTGGCTGCCGCCGTTCCTTCGCATCGCCCCTGGCGACTAGATTATTGGTGGCTTTGCTTTGGAGTCCTTCTCCCGGCTACTGGCCAAGTGCTCCCCACGGCTGAGGTGATGGCAGTACCCCCTTCCGAACCCGCGGATCCCGTGGATGCTCCCCCCACGCCCCTCCGTCCCGCCCTGGTGGCGCGCCACACGCCTGAATGCAAGGGCATTCGCTCGACCAGTGATTTCCCCCGCGATCTCACCGCCCTGAGCGCCGAGCAGATCGCGCACCACTACCAGGCATTGCGCAATAGCCATGCCGCCCTCAGTCGCTCCCGAGGCCAGCTGCAACGGCGCGCGCGTGAGTTCAGCCAGGCCCGTGAGCAGTTCCTCTCCACCCTGCGCCGGTACGAGGAACAGTTGATGCGGATCGGCCTGGAAAAAGCCGAGGCCCTGCGCCTGGCCGAAGACATGCATCAAGAGATTATGGCCCTGGAAACGCAGCGGCAGTCGTTGGACGACCTGTTGACCGAGTTGGATACAGTGAAAGAAGACACGGGTTTTTGGTCGATCTTTCACATCAACCAGCTCATCGAGCGCATGCGTGCGCTCCTGCGCGGAGGCCGACCCGCCGATGGGTGAGCTCAGCGATCGTTTCACGGACCTGATGGCCCGTCTGGCCAAAACCGACGCTGACCTCTTCCGCACCATCGCCGCCCAAAATGCCAGCGTGCGCCACCTGGTGGAGGAGTTCGCCCCAGCGGACCCGGCCGGGCCGTCCTCCAGCGTCATATTGCCCTCCTCCCCGCCCACTCCGGCCCTGGCCTCCGCGGGGTTGCTTCCCGCCGAGGACTGCGAGCTGAAGGCCCTCAAGGTCCGGTTTGGCAAGGTGGCGGCGGCCCGGGCCTGGTTGGAGGATCGGATTGGTCCCCCCCCCAAGCACCCCACCTGGGACGTGATCGCGCAAACCTGCCGCACCGGCTCCTGGCCAGCCCCGGCCGGTCGGGGTTCGGCCCCGTCGAAGGGGCTGACGGCGCCCGTGTTGGAGGAGCGTCTCAACGCGCTGGAGCGGCGGCTGGAGCTCCGCTTCGACAGGTTGGAGCGCTTGCTGGTCGGAATCCTCACCCCGCTGGACGGAACCAAGAGGCCCTGAGATCCCTTGGCGAGCGGGCAGTCCGGTCCCTTGGCCACGCCCATAGACTGGGTAGAAGGCGTCCGAGCGGCGCTTCGATAGCCAGCCGTTTTGACCAGTCCAGCCCCCAGCGACCTGCTCCTCTCCAGCCTGACGGTCAACGAAGGCGACGTCATTGGCGTGCCGATCGGATCCATTCGGGCGATTGGGGCGGATGGTGGGGTACTGGGCCCCCAGGGGCTGACCTTTGCGTTGGTATCCGGTTCCGGATCGGAGGACAACAGCCGCTTTCGCATCAGCAACGGCCAGCTCCAGGCGGCTGAGGTGTTTGATCGGGAACGTCTGGATCAGCTGCGGGTCCGGGTTCGCGTTACAGACGCCAGCGGACGCCAGCTGGAGAAGGCCTTCACGATCCGCGTGAACGACGTGCCCAACCCGGTGGCCACTCCCTTGGCCAGCCCAGTGGTGGAGTGGGGCAGCGCGGCCACGGAGCTGGATCTCTCCACGGCGTTTGACGATCCCCTCAGCACGGGACAGGTGGCCACCTTTCAGCTGGCCCCGGTTCAGGTGGCGGGTGGCGGCACCGCCCCCCTGGGCGCTGGCCAGATCCGGGTGTTGCTCTACGACCAAGCGGGACGGGGCGCGCCGCTGACCACCGCCAATCTGCAGGCCTACCTCACCACCAATCGCTACAACAGCACCTTCATCCATCGCTCCGTTCCGGGATTTGTCCTGCAGGGCGGTGGCTTCAACCTGGTGGGGAACCAGCTGCTGGCGGTCAACACCCTCGCGTCCGTGGCGAATGAGTACAGCTCCGAACGCTCCAACCTGCGTGGCACGATCGCGATGGCCAAGTTGGGGAACGATCCCAACAGCGCCACCAGCCAGTGGTTTTGGAGCCTGGCCGACAACAGCGCCAACCTGGATGCGCAGAACGGAGGGTTCACCGTTTTTGGCCGGGTGCTGGGCGCCAGGGATCTGGAAACGCTCGACGCGATGGCGGCCGTTCCGGTTTATGACGCCTCCAGGGCGCTTAATTCATCGGTCTATGACAGTCTGCCCCTCAGTAATGGCAGCCTTGCCCCCGACAACCTGCTGCGCTTTTCCACAATCACCGTTGAGCGTCAGGCCGAGCTGAGCTATGCCCTGGTCAGCAACAGCGCGTCGGATCTGCTGGAGGTCAGCCTCGAAGGCGGCCAGTTGCGGCTGCGCTCCCTGGCCAACCGCGACGCGCAGGCCACCATCACCCTGCGCGTCACCAACCTGCTGGGGGAAAGCCTGGAAAGCAGCTTGGCCGTCTCCCTGCGGCGGAGGCCCACCACTCTGGCCACGATCCGTGGCCTCAGTGATTCCCCCGCCAATGCCGTTCCCAACCTCGCTCTGGCCACGCTGTCCGGCTCCGTGTCCTCGGCCCTGCAGCCCGATGAGGTAGTGCGTATCCTCGCCAATGGGGAGTCGATCGGCGTGGCAACGCCGACCACGGACCGCCTGGGATGGAGCTTCAGGCTTCCCAAGGCCCTGGCCCCGGGGACGACCGTGGCGTTGCAGGCCCAGGTGGAAACCGTGCAGGGCGTGGATGGGACAGCGTCCAGTGCTTGGACGTTGCTTTTGGGAAGCGAGTCGCGGCTCGACGCCCCCGGAAGCGAGCTGCTGCGCGTTGCCGATACCCGTCCGTTGGTGGTGCGGCCCAGCGCGATCGGCACGTGGGAGGAGGGGTATGGTGCCTGGAACGCAGGGTCCCGCACCGCTGCGGGGAAGCCCGTGGCGGGCACCGGCGAATCGATCGATATCGCTGGTCTGAAGCGACATGGCCTCTCGGTGCGCAATGGGTCCCAGAGCCAGGTCACCCTTGAGCTCGGCGATGGCAACCATGCCTTCTTCCTGCACGACTCCTTTTCGTCCCAGAGCACGGAGCTCACCAGCCAGCGCGATTGGCAGGGCCGTGCCACGGCAGCGCGCTTTGATCAGCTCGCCGCCATCCGCCTTGGCAACTGCAGCGGGCCAGGGGCCACGACCATCGTGGATCTCACCAGCACCGATTTCATCACCGGGCCGATCACCGTGGTGGGCGGACAGACGGTGGGTTCCCGCAACGTGATTTGGGGATCGGCGGCGGATGACACCGTGATCGGCGGAGCGGCTGACACCGTGATTTGCGCCTCAGCGGGCCGCAACACGTTGCGGCTGGGAAGCGGATCCGACCGCCTGCAGATCGTGGCGGGAGTGGGGGCCATCGACAGGGTGGAGGGTTTTGACGCCAAGAAAGACAAGCTCGAACTGTGGGGTCTGAACCCCGGCACCTCCCCCGCCCTCACCCTCCAACGCGACGGCGCCAATTCCGTGCTCAGCTGGGAGACCAACCGGATCACTTTCATCAACCAATCCCTGGCGCTGTCGTCGGCGGGCACCTTGCCAGCTTGGATTGTGGTGGCCTGAACGGGCTGATCCCTGGCCAAGCTGATCAGCCAGCTGAAGAGTGCTTAGGGCTTAACGGGCCCATTCTGGGGCCAACGCGCTGACGTGGAGGCGGGCAGAATTTTCAACAATACCTATTGATTTTGAACTGCGTTTGTCATTGCTTGATTTTCGAAGGTAAGCATTAGATTTCAGTGAATCCTTCTACTTCTACGTTCTGGCTGTTGGAATTCATTGGGGATTTCCAGCTGAGAAAATCATTTCCATCCCAGACAATACGGTTGAAGCCATTGGAAACGACGATGTCGATGGCATCCTTGAGGGCCAGAGCTATATCCTCATTGCTTGACACGGATTGCTGGAGAAGTTCAACGAAAACGACCTTTATGCCTAAATCCTTTAGTGGGAGCATTCGCAGAAGCTCAATATCGTATCCCTCGCAGTCAGATACATAGACGTCGGCCAGCGGCCTGCGCATGTCATTCATCAGGCTTCTGAAGCATTTGCAAGGAACCTTACGAGACTCAAGTCCATCTCTTGAGCGGCCGGCGGACTCTGGGTTGATTGAGCCGTGACCCTTGTCGCCGAGTTGGAGGCGTTCACTTTGTTTGGGAAGAAATAGTTCGACAAAGCCATCTTCTTTGCCAATGCATACATTAAAGAGTTCGACTTGGGATGCAAAAGAAGAGCAGTTTTCCTTGAGCTCATTGAAGTATTCGGTAACGGGCTCTATTCTTGTGGCAGTAACGTTTGACCGTCTCATGAGAGTGTTGTGTATGGGGTCAAAAAGGACCCCATCGTTTGCGCCAGCCTGAAGAATATGAACCGGCTTGACATTGCTCATTGATGCAAGGATCTCGGCAAGGATGTAGCCGGCCCTGGGCTTCGCGAAGAAGCGATAGAATCTTTTGGCAACATCCGCTGGCCTCATTAGGCGCATGGTGGATTCAGAGCACTCTGACTCACTTTACACGGTCTAGGTTCTCGATGGAACTCATCGAACACTGGCTCTCGGGGGCAGGAAAGAGAGCAGAGAACATTGGATGTGACGCTGTGATTCCCTGTCCATTGGAGGAGGGGGTGGTTCAAAGTATCGCTTCTCCACGGGAGGCTTCCGTAGACTTTGACTGCTCAATCAACACGCACGCAGCCTCCGCTACATCTTGAAGACTTCCGCTCAATTTAAGGCCTAAGGCAGAAATAACTTCAAGGCGGTGAATTTGGGCTCCGATCCCCAGAGAGTGCCGTTGTGCGGACTTTCAAGGGATAGCCCAGTCTTTGCGTGAAACCCAGGGCGCCGGCGGCATGCCAGCGCGTGCCGGCCCATTGCTCACGGATGGGCGCGGGCACCTCTTCTCTTGCCGCCTTCCATGGAACAGGCGCAGGAGACGCCCAAGCCATGGCGCACCTGCGCGGGTCGGACACGTTCCTCCTCCATCACCAGGTCTGCGCGGTGAACAATCGGAACGCACCCGATCCGTCCGCCGGAGGCGGGTGCTCCCGCGGGTGGCCAGGGAATTGAGGAGCCGGCCATCCGCCTTCCGGGCGCCCCCTCGCGCGGCTCCCCAGCCCAGCGTTTTCTTTGGGGTCCCCCCTCAGGCTCTCAAGGCGCCTCCTCCGCCCGCCTTGGGGCTCCGTTGGGATCCGGCTCCAGCCCATGCCAGTGGCACAGCGGCCCCTGCCCCCCGCCAATGGCCAGCGCCCGCCGCAATGCACCCTCCACGAAGGCCTTGGCGGTCACAACGGCCTCCTCCAGCGCCAACCCCCGCGCCCGGCCCGCCGTGATCGCCGCGCCCAGAGTGCAGCCACTGCCGTGGGTGTGGGGCGTGGCGATCGGGGCGTGCTCCAGCCAGCGGCCGGGGCCCCCTCGGCTGAGCAGGTAGTCCCGGCCGCGCAGCTCCGCCAGCCCGCCCCCCTTGATCAACACCGCCCGTGGACCCATCACACCCATCGCCGCCCCCTCCGCCTCCACTCCCCCAGGAGTTCCGGAGCCCGCCCCGAGCCCCAGCAGCGCCGCCGCGGCCTCCTCCACTTCCGCCGCGCTTCGTATCGCCAGGCCCGTGAGCAGGCGCGCCTCGTGCAGGTTGGGAGTCAGCAGCTCCGCCTGGGGCAGCAGGCAGCGCCTGTAGGCCGCGATGGCGCCGGGCTCCAGCAACACCGCCCCCGCCCGCGACACCATCACCGGATCGATCAGCTTCGGCACCGCGAGAGGCTTGATCGCCTCGGCGGTGGCTTCGATCAGCGCCCGGTTGAGCAGCATGCCCGTTTTCAGCGCCCCCACCGCCAAGTCGCTCACCACCGCCTCAATCTGGGCGCTGAGCGCCCCGGGCGGCAGCCCATCGACACGGTTGACCCCCAGGGTGTTCTGCGCCGTCACGCAGCTGATCGCGGAACAACCATGCACCCGCAGCGCCGT
>JBKCVY010000258.1:0-6378 GCA_046317475.1 Cyanobacteriota bacterium
CGTGGCCTACAGCGCTCCGCTCTCGGCCGCCTTCGCCGTGTTCCTGATCTATCCCTTTGGTCAGGGGTCCTTTTCCGATGGCATGCCCCTCGGCATCAGCGGCACCTTCAACTTCATGTTGGTGTTCCAAGCTGAGCACAACATCCTGATGCACCCCTTCCACATGCTGGGTGTGGCTGGTGTGTTCGGCGGCAGCCTGTTCTCCGCCATGCACGGCTCCCTGGTGACCTCCTCCCTGGTGCGTGAAACCACCGAGAGCGAGTCCCAGAACTACGGCTACAAGTTCGGCCAAGAGGAAGAGACCTACAACATCGTGGCCGCCCACGGTTACTTCGGTCGTCTGATCTTCCAATACGCCAGCTTCAACAACAGCCGCAGCCTGCACTTCTTCCTCGCCGCCTGGCCGGTTGTGGGGATCTGGTTCACCTCCTTGGGCATCAGCACGATGGCCTTCAACCTGAACGGTTTCAACTTCAATCAATCGGTTCTGGATGCCCAAGGCCGGGTGCTGCCCACCTGGGCCGATGTCATCAACCGTGCCAACTTGGGCATGGAAGTGATGCACGAGCGCAACGCCCACAACTTCCCCCTGGATCTGGCCACCGCAGCCTCCACTCCGGTGGCGCTCACTGCCCCCACGATCGGCTGATCCGCCAACGGGTTCCAACCCATTGCTCGCACGCCCCCTCGCCGCAGGGGGCTTTTTTGTGGGGTCCCCCCGCGAAGGCGCTACGGTCGGCGGGGCCCGTTCGCCCCCATGCTTCGCTCCCCAACAGCGGCACCGTCCACCGCCCCCGCGCCCAGCCGCCGGGAGTGGCGCTGGCCCTGGTGGCCCCTGCTGCCCCTCTATCCCTACGGCCAGCGCCGCACCCTTGTGCGCGAGCTCATCCCGGGGCAGATCTGGAGTTTTGAGCAACTGCACGGGATTTGGTATGTGGCGGTGCCCATCCGCATGACCGTGGTCAAGGTGGGCGACGGTCTGCTGATCCATTCCCCCCTGCCCGCCACGGAGGAGGTGTTGGCCTGCCTGCGCCAGCTCGAGGCGACCCATGGGCCGATTCACTCCATCGTTTTGGCCACCGCCTCCGGCCTGGAGCACAAGCTGCCGGTGCCCGCCATGGCCCGCGCCTTTCCCCGGGCCACCCTTTGGGTGTGTGAGGGCCTGTGGAGTTTCCCCCTCCAATTGCCCTCAAGTTGGTTGGGCTTTCCCCCAAGGCGCACCAAGGTGTTGCTGCGGGATGGTGTGCCCTATCCCGACCAACTCTCGTGGATCCCCCTGGGGCCACTCGATCTGGGTTTGGGGTCGTTTTGCGAGATTGCCTGCCTGGATCAGGCCAGCGGTGCCCTCCTGCTCACCGATGCGCTTGTGGGGATTTCGCCCACTCCACCGGCCCTCTTTGAGGAGGATCCCACGCCGCTGTTGTTCCATGCCCGGGAAAGGGGCTCGGAACCTCTGGTTGATTCCGCCGACAACCGCCGCAAGGGGTGGAAGCGCATCGTGCTCTTCGCCAACTATTTTCGGCCGGAGTGCGTGCACGTGCCCCCGTTGGGCCCAGTCCTGGGAGAGCTGCTGGCCAAGGGATGCCGCAATGCTCGCTCCCACTTTGGCTTTTACCCGTTTCGATGGGCAGCGGATTGGGAGGAGCAGGCGGACCGTTTCCTGAATCCCGGGGCAGATGGCTTCCCGTTTCGCCTGGCCCCAGTGCTGGAACGGCTGGTTTTTCCGCGGGCCCAGGGCAGTTTTGTCGACTGGCTGCAACACCTCGGCCAGCAAGGGCCGATCAACCAGTTGATCTCGGCCCATTACCACTCCCCCCTCCCGGTCACCAGCGCGGATTTGGACGGCTATGCGGCAGTGCTGAGGGGTCGCGCCTGGGCCCCATCGGAAGGAAACTGGCAAACCCTGGCGGCCATCGACCAAACGCTGCTGCGGTTCGGCGTGGTGCCGGGGTCCCCCAGATGAGTCTTCCCCCCAAGGCGGGTTCCCTGGCCGCAGGACTGACTTGGGGGCTTCTAGGACAGCCCCATCAGTTGCCGTGCCTGACACTTGGCACGGAACAACGCGCCATCCCACATCTGACGCCATTGGGGTGGCGGCGCGTCATCCAAGGGCATGGATGCCCAGGGGGTGCCGGAGCGGACGGACAGATACTGGTGACGCAAGGGATGCTGACAGCGGGCATTCCAGGGTTTGACCAAGCCACCCCCACCCGCAAAATGAACGATGGCGGGATTGCGGATGGCCTCCTGTTCAGATGCGGTCAAGTCTTCAGGGGCCAAACTCGCCTCTGGCAACAGGCCAAACAAATGGGGACAGGCGTTCCAGCGATCCTGGATGGGCAACCAGTCGTGAAGAAAAACATGATTGAGCACATCCTGATCCCAATGGCGCAGTCGATGGGGATTGGCCCTGGCAAACGCACCGCCCCGATTTAAGAGGTCGGCTTCACGCCACCGTTGCAAATCGATGAGCATGACGCCGGCATTAAAATATTCACCAAATGTATAGCCATGACCCCGACAGGAGATGATGTGTTCTGGCACCGCCCCCAAGGCCTTGCCTTGCAGGGGTTGCTTCCATAGATCCCACAAATCCGCCATGACAACAGTATCGGAATCAATGAAGATCACGCGGTCGATTTCCGCCGGCAGCAGCGTGGGCAACAGCAGACGAAAGTAGGTGGCAACTGTGGCGTGGCCATCAACTGGAAATTCTTGCAGGGCTTCTGGATTTGCCCTCAAAATGGAAAGGGATGGCAGACTCTGGAAGAGGTAGGGAATAACAAGCTCAAAAGCCTGGGGGGTGACATTATCAATAATCAGGAAGACACGCAGAGCTTCGGCGGCTGCCATGTGCCGCAGGAGGGACTGCAGCATGATGGCGCAATGGGGGAGGTAATTGCCATCCGTGGCGCAGACGATGTTCATTGGTTCTTTGCATCGGTTGTCGGTCTCGTCATGGCGGTTTCAGGGTCTCCAATCATTCCGGCTGGTGGTGGGGCAAAACAGAATGTTCAGGGTTGTTGGCGAGCGAGGTGAAGCTGGTTGATCCCCAGGATTTCTGAACCGATGTTCAGATCATCTGCTGGCTGCATTGACCCCATGTGCTTTTGTTTCTATGGCCAGAGTTTGTGAGAGTTTACGCCACACAGGTCGTTGCTTCCATGGCGCGGAGCGCTGGAGTCCCTCGGTCCATCCCGACAGGCAGCTTTGGCGTTCGCCACCGGATTGGGGAGCCCTGGGGCGTTCCACCAACGGCTGGCCCTGCAACCATGAGACAGTTGTGCCGTTGACCCCTGCGAGCAACCGTCGGCCTGGGATGGGATCACGTTGGCCCGTAGACATCGCCGCTGCTCGTTCCGCCAGGATTTGAGACTGCTGGCGAAGCACACCGGGGGCCGCTGGACGCTTGACGCCAGAATGGGGTACGAACCGGCCGATGATCGCCCCCTTCAGCCCGCGCTGGAGCGTTGGCGGCAGGCAACCCTCCGCGGAACGGACACAAAAAAGAGGAGGTGTGGTCGTGCGATTTGCCTTGGCGCATCGTCCTCATTTTTTGGAAACGACCTGTATAATCGTTTCAAAGTTCTTCGACAGGTTCGAGATGGGATTCACCGCCAGGCAACTGAAACGGGCCCTGCCCGAATCGATTCAACATAAAGTCAAACGCCTGTTGTATCCCAATATTGATGCGCCTCCTGCTTCAAAGAAGCCCGACTTTGAGTTCTGGATTGATATCGTCAGCGGCTGCAATCTCCGCTGTGCCGCTTGCCCTGTTGGCATGCCTGAGTTCACTAATAGCATCGGCAAACAGCTGCGCGAGATGGATTTGGAAACATTCGAAAAAATTTGCATTAAGGCTAAACAGGAAACCAATGGCAATTGCCGTTTTGGTCTCTACAACTGGACAGAACCTACTCTCCACTCCCGCCTCCACGAAATCATCGCCTGTGCTAATCGTTATGGCATCCCCTGTGGAATCTCATCCAATCTGAACCATTATTACGATTGGTCTCTGCTTCGCTCGGTTGATCTTTGCAATTTTACGATAACGGTTTCTGGCTTCACCCAGAAAACCTATGCCATCAACCACAAAGGTGGACGCATTGAGCCAGTATTGAAAAACTTGGTTGATATCTCTGCTACCCTTTCTGATACACCTTCTTATAAAAATATTCAGGTCCGCTATTTGGTCCACCGGGATAACAAGCATGAAGTGTCCTCCTTCAAGCAGCTTTGCGACAAATTGGGGATGGCCTTCTCGGTTTATCATGCCTACTATATGCCAATTGACCGAATGTTCGAAGGCTTAAAAACCGTTCCTGAGGGTCTGGAATATATTGAATATTCTCCAAAGCTCGTCCGCGAAGCCATCGGTTCCTATCGCACTCAAAAGTGCGCCTTGCGTGATGGTCAAGTGGTTTTAGACGTGGATGGTAATTTTGGTGTGTGCTGCGTGGAATCACCATCGGCTCAACAAATCGGCAATTACCTCACCACCCCGTTTAAGCAAATGCAGACATCCCGTTTTGACAGCGACTTGTGCAAAAAGTGCATCGCCCAAGGGATCAATGTTCTGGCGACTTATGCACAATATGAACCAGAAAATATTCAACAAGCTGTAAATTCTGCCCTGCCTTTTGATATACAGACTTTGGTCAAACAATAAACCCAATGTCTCCAGTTATCCCTGCTTGCGGGCCAATGCACGGATGACTGGAGTGAGTCCATCAAGATGGAGGAAATCAACAGCACCTTCTTCTAGCAACAGCACGTCCACCGCCTGGGACTTCAGCAGGCCAGTCATGGCAGCAAGGTTGAATTTGTTGACATGTTCATGGCAGATGGGTAATTTGCCCTTCTGAATATCTTCAATTCCAGGGTGTTCAATGGGCACCTCAAGATAAACAAGCCCACCCGCTCTGCAGTGAGACAGCAATCTCTGCAAAGTTTTCAAGGGATTGCCCACATGTTCCAGTACATGCAGGCATTGAACGACATCATAAAGATGTTTCCCATTGTCTTGGCTCCCGCCTTCCTCCTCTGCTTCCACTTCCAAGACGGCACCTACCACCCCAGGCAGGCGGGGGATGATCCAACCGCTGCCTCCGCCATAGTCCAGCAGATGGATCACCCCGTCAGCTGAGCCCTGTCTCAGCTTGTCTAAGTAAGGGGCCAAGAAAGCTTCATGCTGCTGACGGCGCAGCTCGGCTTCGGCTTCGGAACCCATCACCTCCCCTAAACTTGCAAAACCGGGTTGAAAGGCTGTGCGGGCCTGCTTGTATTCATCTCTCAGATAGAAAGCATAATAATCGCGTAGCTGGTCGTCACCAACTTCAAACCAGGGAGCTAGGAACTGACATTCCTCACACAGGCCGTAGGGGATTTTGATGGATTGAGAAAACAGCAAATTCTTTTGCCTGAATTGATCAAGACGTTGATTGATCTTTGCAGCCCATCCCCCAGGCAATTGATTGACCTTACGGCGAATGCCCCAGTCGAGGAGTGGCAACACCGTTGTCGCTTCGACATTGACCTGCAGCCCGTAACGAGCAAAAAAGGGATCCACCACCACCATCTGGTTCAACCGTAAAAAAGTATTATTTCCACAACATCGGCATTGCTTCCGCTTCAGCTCCATTTGGCAGATGTAGTTATCTTTTAAAAAAGGATCAATTCAAAGTTTGAGGCGATCGTCGTGCGCAAAGCCTGAGTCGCTATCACCATTCTCAATCATGGCACCCTCCAACTCCATGCGTTGCTCCATCTGGCGCAAGAAATAACCAGTCATCATGGCTGAAGCTAATAATCCGGCAAGATTTTCACGGCTTGTTTGAATCTTAACTTCAAATTGTTCCCCCGGCAGCATCCCTAGCAAACCATGAACGTTGTGGCGAATAATCTCTTGAATCTCATGACTGGCGGAACGGGCAACCCGTTGCAACACATCCGGTGACTGGTCCTGAAGGTATTGAATGAGGGCATTGCCGCCCATCGCCTCACTTTCACTGGTGAGGAATTCGGGATTGAACATCAACCTCCCTGTGAAGCGAGCCTTCATGGTCTGCCCCGCTACCATAACCCAGCCTTCGGACTTTTCACCCCTGTGGCTCAGGGACGGAGAACCGAAGCGGTCCAAACCGTTCCAGGGGCCAGTACCGCCACACGGCCGTTCCGATCACCTCCTCTCCTGGCAGGGGGCCCCAGAGGTGGGAATCAAGGCTGGCATTGCGGTTGTCCCCCAGCACCAGCAGGTGCCCCTCCGGCACCGTGACCGGCCCGAAGCGGTAGTCGATCGGCTCCGGCCGCCACGGTTCGCGCAGCGGCTCACCGTTGCGGAAGAGCTCACCCCCCTGCACGGCGATCACATCGCCGGGG
>JBKCVY010000259.1:0-4615 GCA_046317475.1 Cyanobacteriota bacterium
ACACCGATGGCGTCACCGAGGCCACCGGGTTCAGCGGTGAGCGTTTCGATGAGGAGCGGCTGGTGCGGGCCTTCCATGGCGCCTGCGTCACGGCGGGTGGGGCCCAGGGGATTTTGGATCAGCTTTTTGCCCGCCTCGACCGGTTCCTGGGGGCGGATCGCCAGTTGGAAGACGATGCCTCCCTGGTGGTGCTCAAGGTTCGGGAGGAGGTGATGCTGCCTCCCCTGCCCTCTTCCGGGACAGTGGCAAGCTGAGGGGTCGTGCGTGGCCCTGGATGACGACGGAGTTCCCCTCGCCAAGCTCCCCGGAGGTGGCTGGGCCCTCCACCTGGAGCGACCGTTTTGAGCAGCGCTTGCACCCCGCCATCGAGCGGTTCAACGCTTCCATCGGCTTTGACATCACCCTGTTGGAGGAGGACCTGGATGGGTCCATCGCCCATGCCCGCATGCTGGGCCGCCGTGGGGTGATCAGCCCGGAGGAGGCCCAGCGGTTGGTCGATGGGTTGGAGGCCATCCGGGCCGAGGCCGCCGCGGGCGCGTTCCGTCCCGGCGTGGAGGCGGAGGATGTGCATTTCGCCGTGGAGCGCCGTCTCACTGAGCGGCTCGGGGCCCTGGGGAAAAAGCTCCACACGGGCCGCAGCCGCAACGACCAGGTGGGAACGGATCTGCGCCTCTGGTTGCGGCGCCGCATGGAGGAGCTGGATGCCGCCCTGAGCCGTTTCCAGCGCTCCTTGCTCCAGCACGCTGAGGGGCATGTGGAAACCCTGATCCCTGGCTACACCCACCTCCAGCGGGCCCAGCCCCTGAGCCTGGCCCACCATCTCCTCGCCTACGTGGCCATGGCCCAGCGCGATCGCGAACGGCTGCGGGATGTGCGCCGCCGCGTCAACATCTGTCCCCTGGGGGCCGCGGCCCTGGCCGGCACCCCGGTGCCGATTGATCGGCGCCAGACCGCCGAGGAGCTTGGGTTTGAGGCCATCTACAACAACAGCCTGGACGCGGTGAGCGATCGGGATTTCACCGTGGAATTCATGGCGGCCGCCAGCTTGGTGATGGTCCACCTGAGCCGCCTGGCGGAGGAGGTGATCCTCTGGGCCAGTGAGGAATTCGGCTTCATCTCCCTCACGGATCGCTGCGCCACGGGCAGCAGCCTGATGCCCCAAAAAAAGAATCCAGATGTGCCGGAGCTGGTGAGGGGTAAGGCGGGCCGCGTTTTTGGCCACCTCATGGGCCTGCTCACCATGATCAAGGGGTTGCCCCTGGCCTACAACAAGGATTTCCAGGAGGACAAGGAAGCCCTTTTTGATGGGGTGCGCACCACCTTGGCCTGCCTGGAGGCGATGGCGATCCTCTTTGAGGAAGGTTTGGACTTTCGCGTCCCACGGTTGGAGGCGGCCGTGCACAGCGATTACGCCAACGCCACCGATGTGGCCGACTACCTCGTGGCCCGCGGCGTTCCCTTCCGCGAGGCGTACCAGCTGGTGGGCGGACTTGTGAAGCGATGTGTCGCCGAGGGGCGCCTGCTGGCGGATCTTCCCCTGGCGGACTGGCAAGCCCTGCATCCCGCCTTTGCGGCGGACATCCACCAGACCATCGCGCCCCGCCAAGTGGTGGCGGCCCGCGCCAGCGAGGGGGGCACAGGCTTTGCGGAGGTGCGGCGCCAGCTGGCGTTGGCCCGGCAGCGGCTGGAAGATCCCCAGGGGATCCAGGGGGATCAGGCAACAGCAACGCTGTCCCCCGGGTAAGGCACTATTCCGCGGACCGACTAATCTACGGAGGTCCGATACCCTTCGGGTTCCTCGGCATCCGCATCGGTTCCCCCAGCCCCTTTCGTGAGCATCTTTGTAGGCAATCTGCCCTTCCGCGCTGAGCAGGAGGACGTCATTGAACTTTTCACCCCTTACGGCACAGTCGTGAACTGCTCCCTCCCCCTGGAGCGGGACACCGGCCGTAAGCGAGGTTTCGCTTTTGTGGAGATGGCTGATGACGACATGGAGTCCAGGGCCATCGATGGCCTCCAGGGCGCTGAGCTGATGGGGCGTCCCCTGCGCATCAACAAGGCCGAACCCCGCGGCGGTGGTCAGCGTCGCGGTGGTGGTGGCTACGGGGGGGGCTACGGCGGTGGATCCTCCAGCCACGGCCGCGGCGATGACCGCGGCTCCGGTGCCCGGGACTGGGAAGATCGCAGCTTTGGCGCCGCCGATCGTGCCTCCGATGGGTTCGATGCCGGCCGGGCGCGCCGCCGCCGCAGCGGTGGTGAGCCCGTGGATGCGGGTTGAGGGGGCGCCCACCCGGGAGGCCTCAGAGCCCCCGTTCCTCCAATTGACGGGCCGCCTCCCCCAAGACCTCCACTCCGGCGGAGGGTTGGCTCGCGTGTCGCGACAGGGAGGCCCGCCATCCCCGGGCCCCGCTCACGCCTTCCACCACATGTACGAGGTGCCGGGCGATGGGCCACAACCTGCCGCCCCCAGTGCACCATCGGTCCGCGTGCTCCATCACCCCCCGCACCACCGTGGAGGGCTTGGCCTCTGGCAGGCCTGTCGCCCCGAACACCTCCCGGTCCACCGCCGCCCAGCGCAGCGGATGGTGGTAAAGGGCTCGGCCCACCATCACGCCATCCACAGCGTTCAGGTGCGCCTGGCAGGTCGCCAGAGTGTCCAATCCCCCATTCAGCTCCACCAAGAGGCCTGGCCGTTCCCGTTTGAGCTGGTGCACCACATCCCAGCGCAGTGGCGGCACCGTTCGGTTTTGTTTGGGATCCAATCCCTGCAGCCAGGCCTTGCGCGCGTGCACGACAAATCGGGTGGCACTGGCCGCCGCCACCGTGTCCACAAACGCTAAGAGTTCGGGAAAGCCCTCCTGATCATCAATGCCGATGCGGTGCTTCACCGTGACGGGCAAGCCACTTGCCGCGGCCATGGCGGCCACACACTCCGCCACGCGGGCGGGTCGCGCCATCAGGCAAGCGCCGAAGTGGCCCAGGCTGGCCTTCGGGCTGGGACAGCCCACGTTCAAATTCACTTCGTCATACCCCCAGTCGGCGGCCACGCGGGCCGCCTCGGCCAGCTCCAGCGGGTCGTCCCCCCCCAACTGCAGCGCCAGGGGCTTCTCCAGGGGATCAAAGCCCAACAACCGCCCCAACCGTCGCTGTCGCTCGGAGCCTGCGCATGCTGGGGTGTCCCGCAGCAGATGGCACACCGCCCGGGCCACCACCATTTCGCTGTAAAGGAGGCTGTGGCGGCTCACCTGACGGATCAACACCCGAAAGTGCCGATCCGTGTAGTCGAGCATGGGGGCCACACTGAAGCGGTAAGCGTTTGCCATGGCTCCATGCTGCCCACCCGTGTTTCGGTTTTGGTGGCGGGGGGCGGCCCAGCCGGTTGCATGGCCGCCATTGTCGCCGCAGAGGCCGGAGTGGGGGAGGTTTGGCTGCTGGAGGCCACGCCTGAAACGCTGCACAAAGTGCGGATCAGCGGGGGCGGCCGCTGCAATGTCAGCCATGCCTGCTGGGATGGACGCGCCCTGGTGGGCCACTATCCCCGCGGTGGGCCGGCCCTGTTGGGTCCCTTTTCACGGTTTGGCCCCCTGGAAACGCGGCGCTGGTTTCAGCGCCATGGCCTGGAGCTGGTGGAGGAGACGGATGGACGCCTGTTCCCTGTCAGCCAGTCCTCCCTCTCGGTGGTGGCGTGCCTGCGACGCGCGGCTGACGTCGCCGGCGTGCAGGTGCGGCAGGGCATGGCGCTGCTGCAGGCGGAGGCCCGGCCAGGGGGAGGGTTCACCCTGCGCTTGCGGGATGGCCAAACCCTGGAGAGCGACCGTCTGGTGCTCGCCACCGGCAGCCATCCCAGCGGCCACCGCCTGGCCCGCTCCCTGGGCCACAGCGTTGTGCCGCCGCTCCCCTCCCTGTTCACCCTGGCGCTGGCGGATCCCCTGCTCACCGCCCTGGCTGGGGTCAGCGGCGACCCCGTCACGCTGAGCCTCCATCCCCTGGCAGGGGATGGGCTGCCAGCCGTCGGGGCCTCGCCGCGGCGGGGGGGGCCTGGGCGCGTCCCCTTCCGCCAGCGGGGCGCGGTGCTGATCACCCACTGGGGTCTGAGCGGACCCGCCACCTTGCGGCTGACGGCCTTCGCGGCCCGGCAGCTCAAGGCTTGGGGCTATCGCGCCGAGGTGCGGGTGGATTGGACCGGTGGCCTGAGCCGCCCGACGGTGGAGGCCACCCTGGAGGAGGCGCGGCTTCGGCAGGCCCGCCGGCAGATCGCCAGTGCCCGTCCACTCCCTGCCCTGAGCCGTCGCCTATGGGCCGCCCTGGTGGCCGCCGCGGGACTCCCGAACGACCGCCGCTGGGCCGATCTCGATCGCCAAGGGCAGCGGGCCCTGGCGACCGTCCTGACGGACAGCCGCTATCGGGTGGTGGGTCGGGGACCGTTTGGGGAGGAATTTGTGACGGCGGGGGGGGTTCCGCTCGCCGAAGTACGGGCGAACACCATGGAAAGCCGTGCCTGTCCAGGGTTGTTTTTGGTGGGGGAACTGCTGGAGGTGGATGGGGTGACGGGAGGCTTCAACTTTCAACACTGCTGGACGAGTGGCTGGCAGGCGGGGGAAGCCCTGGCGGCAGC